>JADHWK010000051.1 GCA_016783505.1 Candidatus Zhuqueibacterota bacterium
CAGGCCTGATGGGAATTGTCTTTTTTGTTGCTTCCATCTGGATGCTGGTGGCCATGGTGATTGCCGTGAGACAGGCCCTTGATTACACCGGGACCCTGCGAGCGGTGGGGGTCTGCGCCATCGGATGGGCCATCCAACTCGTAATCATGCTGATTTTATTCTCGGTTCTAGGCAGATAAACAAGGCCTAGTCCAGATTTCTCACCCATTAGGTTGTGCTCTATTTCACGTAATAGTTCACCCCCGTCATTCTGACCACGGCAACCGCGGGAGGAAGAATCTCTTTTTTAATTTACCGGCTGTATCCACTGTGAAAAAGATTCTTCGTTTCACTCAGATTGACAAAAAAACAATAGTGTGGTGAGCTATTACTATTTCACTAACTCGACGTCTCGAAATTTCTAAGATTTTTTGTTCAACTTTCCTCAATTGCCAAGATTGCCAAAAGTTTCCCGAAACTTCGGGACCAAAATTATCTAAGTTTAGGAACTTTTTGCCCCGACACTTCGGGGTGAAATTTAGGCAATCTTTCAATTTTTGTCCATTATTCCCTACGGGTTGTAGGCCATTATTCCAGTTGTCCCGAAGGGGCTAAGTTATATAAATAAGGGCTATCGTTCGATGACTATCGGGATGCGACTACAATTTTTGAAAGGGATGTTGACCGACGCCATTTCCCCGATGTCGTTGACAACCAATGGGAAATCACCGGGGTAAGTATGGAGAAAAAATTGAATTTTTTTTTGCTTTTTTAACCTTTTTTGCTATATTTAAAAGCAGACTGTTATCCTTAGGATTGGTGATGGGGCTGCTTTTTTTGTTCGTGGTTGTGATCTTTGGGAAAAAGCAACTTAGGTTGAAACCAACATCCATTAAAACAAGGATTGAAACACTGCTAATTATCGCTAATTGCTGATTGTTGACTGCTGTCTAATGCCAACATCCATTAAAACAAGGATTGTAACAAAACGCCAATTGTTCGAAAAATATTTGACTATTTAACAAAAGGATTTGAAGGTGAAAAAGATTGGGAAAATATTTGTTAGTGTAAGCATTTCGCTTCTGCTATTCACTTGTACTAATTCTGAAAAAAGTAAATTAATTCACGAGCCCACAGAAGATGATGGCAATTGGTTCTTTCTTTCAAAAAACGATCTTACTGCCGGAACATATCATACTCGTCATGCTGAGATATTTGGAAAATATGTTAAAGGATATAACTATTATGTCCTTAAGGGAATTGATAAAGTTCAATCAACTGCAATGGATGGTGGAGGATACTTTATAGGTATAGATTCGATACCCACAGAATCTCCTGTCGGCTATGAACTTAAGCTTTTTGGTAAATCGCTATTAGATCCCCCAAGAAAGACGAGTTACTGCAGTGGTTCCGCATACTCAGCATTTATAGAGGGGCTTAATCTAATTTTTCCTGATGGCAATAGTCGGCTCTCCTACGAAAGATATGAAGCAATGCGAATGCAGGAATTGGATGGGGGGAGGCGCGAGGATGGCATTAAGTATTGGGGACATTGGAATGCTGATGGCTTTGGTAGCCAATATGCTCTGGTACAGTATTCGATGATGGGAGAGGAAATAAAGCCAATTAATGCCCGTCCAGGGGATTTTATTAATATTTCCTGGGAAAAAGGCCTGGGGCATTCGGTAATATTCTTAGGATGGTATCAGGATGAAAATGCTGATAAGAAAGTGGTATACTGGTCAAGCCAGCGGGGAACTAATGGCTTTGGTGATCAAGTTGTTTCGTTAGATAGGGTCAAGTATGTAAAAATTGTTCGGCTTGTCCGTCCTGAAAATCTTTTTACGTTTGATATTACAACAGAGGTAAAATGTGATATACCGGGTGATTTGGTTATTACCGCTAAGAATATTCAACACAGGTATATTGAATACGGAGAGGTTATAGTTGCTAACCTCCCTACCGCACCCTTCCCCCATCCAAAAAGAGAAGATGGACATTATTATGAAGATCAGTTTTTTCCGCCAGAGAAACATTACAGTGATAATAGCGTGACGATATTTATTCCGAAAAATTTCAGAAAAATGGATAGGGTTGATTTTGTCCTGTATTTCCACGGTTGGTGGAATAACATAGACTCTGTGCTGAGCAGATTCATGCTTATTGAACAATTGGTTGAGAGTGGGAAAAATGCTATATTTATAGTTCCTCAGGGACCACGTAATGCCCCCGATTCATTCGGTGGCAAACTTGAAGATGGGGATGGATTCAAACGATTTATGAAGGACATTATGGAATTGCTTCGGAAAAGAGGGAAGATAAAGAGCAAAAAAATTGGGAATATAATTCTTTCCGGTCATAGCGGGGGCTATCATGTAATATCCTTTATACTGATGAGGGGTGGACTTACTGATCGGATACAAGAAGTTTATCTGTTTGATGCACTTTATGGGCAAACAGAAAAATTTGTGTATTGGTTTGATCACTATAACGGCAGACTCATCAATATCTATATTGAAGATGGTGGGACGAAAAATGAGACAGAGAATTTAATTGATGATTTAAAAGGATGGGGTATTCCGCATGTAGCAAAAAATGAGAATGAATTAACACAGGATGATTTAAAGGAAAATAGGCTGATATTTATTTTTACCGAGCTTGAGCATAATGAGGTGGTCTATAAAACCGGAAATTTTCAAAAATTCCTTAAAGCCAGTATGTTACTATCCATCGGTAAAAGTCAATAGTTGATCACCAATGAGTTGAAACAAAATAAATAACGCCGAACCCCAGTGATTATCCACCTATTTTGTAACCGCACTCCCAATGCCTGGGTGCGGAGCTATCGCAGGCGTAAAGCCTGCGGCTAAAATGCATAAAAAACCTCCCGGGGCTGGAGACCTTCGGGGGGTTATTTTTTTTAAAACGTATTGCTTTTGATCTAAAAATTATGTAAATTTATTTGTAAATCAGTATTCAAAAAGGAGGTCTAGCTGTAGCCGCATCCCGTCGGCCCCAAGGGTCTTGAACCCGTAGGGTCTTGGGAAACGAGCTTGGGAAAGGCTCGGGGTGCGGAACTATCGCAGGCGTATCAGTGGGGCGCCTGACCGAAAGCCTGCGGCTACAATTTCTATTGTAATGCACGTGAATGTGATTTTGACTAAACCCAACCATCAACAAAAGAAAGTGAAGTTTGAAATGTATAAGAAAATTGGCATACTTGGTGGATTGAGTCCGGAATCTACAATTGAATACTACCGATATATTACCAGAAAATATTACGAGCTTTTTGGAGATTACAACTATCCCGAAATCATCATTTACGGGGTCAATTTCCAACAGTTCATAAACTGGCAAAGAGAAGGAAATTGGAATAATATCGTGGAAAGGCTGGTACAAGCTACACAAGCCATCCATGCTGCCGGCGCTGACTTCGGATTAATTGCCACAAACACTATGCATATTATATTTGACAAGGTGCAAGAGAAATCACCAATACCCCTTATAAGTATTATCGAAGCCACCGCTACTGCAATTAATAAAGAGAAAATCGAAACCGTTGGACTTTTAGGAACCCTTCACACTATGAGAGAGCAATTCTATAAAGAAGGATTATTTAGACACGGTATCAAAACGATAGTTCCAGAGCCACAAGAGCAAGAATTTATCAACAAAGTAATTTATGATGAATTGACAAGAGGACGAATAAATCAGAGGTCAAAGCAAGCCTACATAGAGATTATTAATAAACTCAAGGCTAAAGGAGCAGAAGGCATAGTTCTAGGTTGCACCGAAATACCCCTTTTAGTACAACAGATTGACTGCAACATAAAACTATTTAATACAACACAGATACATGCACAAAATGCACTTAACCTTGCTACAAATACCGAGGTCAGATAAACGGACAGACCTGAAGGTCTGTCCCTACACTTTTTATGAAATAGGCGTATACATTGTAGGGCGAGGTTTATGTCGTCCGTAGGAAGAGAAAAAATGGCCAATTTATCCAGATTTTTAGGGGGTGTATCATGACAAAACTTTTGGGTAAGACTCTAAAAATTGCCCCTCTCGTTGTAGCGATTGCTGTGATCGCATCCGTATTTACAGCATTGTCTTCAAAAGCTTCAACACCAGGGAAACGTACTAGCTATTCCTATGATGAACCCTTCTTTCCTGATGGAACTTACGATCCAGCGATTCCTCTACCTGACAGTGTCCTCGGTTATGCAATAGGTTCAAAGCCATCTCGCTACGATGAGCTGGTGCATTACCTCAAACGACTTGCTAAAGCCAGTACCCGGGTGCAACTCAAAAAATACGGGGAGACATATGAGGGCCGTGCTCTTTATTATCTCATCATAAGTTCTGATGAGAACATAGCAAGGCTTGCTGATATAAAGGGTTCCATAGCTAAGCTTGCTGACCCACGCAAGTTACGCGGTGGTAATAAGGAAGTCTACTCACTTATTGAGCGTACCCCTGCCATTGCCTGGCTTGCCTACAGTATCCATGGGGATGAGCTCTCCAGCACGGACGCTGCCATACAGTTAGCATATCAGATCGCTGCTGGTACCGATTCGCTCACCAAAAAGCTCCGGCAAGAGCTGGTGATTATTATTGACCCTTTACAGAATCCAGATGGTAGGGAGCGCTTCCTGGCCCAGCTACAACAGTTAGAAGGTACATTCCCAAACCCTGATCCCCAAAGCTTACAACATAGTGGGTTCTGGCCGTGGGGACGGGGCAACCACTACCTGTTCGATCTTAACCGTGACTGGTTCCTACTGGTGCATCCAGCGACTCGGGGTAAGGTCGAGGCAATCCTTGAATGGAACCCACAATTATTTGTTGATTCACACGAGATGGGTTCCCTCAATACATATCTATTCTCGCCACCAAGAGAACCATTTCATCCCAACATGAGCGAGACACTCAAGAAGTGGTGGCAGATATTCTCCCGAGATCAGGCCCATGCCTTTGACCAATACGGATGGAGCTATTATACCCGCGAATGGAATGAATCCTGGTATCCAGGATATGGTACTTCTTGGAGCATTTATACGGGAGCCATCGGAATTCTTTACGAGCAGGCTGGTGTTGAAGGTTCGATCGTGAAACAGAGGGATGGTTCAATACTCACTTATCGAGAGTCGGTGCACCACCAATTTGTAAGTTCCATCGCTAACCTGAAAACAGCCGCCAATCGTCGTAGTCAATTACTGAGGGATTTCTATCTGGAAAAGAACAAGGCAGTGGGCGGTAAATCAGCTACTCCCATCTATGCATATATCTTTGTGCCGGGCAAGAATAAAGTTAGAATCAATAAGTTCATTGAGACACTACTTCTACAGGGTATTGAAGTTCAAGTCGCCGGGGACAAATTTGTAGCCAATAACCTGCACGATTACTGGGGTCAAAGCTTCAGAAGAAAAGAATTACCAGCGGGAACCTACATCGTTTCAGTTGCTCAGCCTAAGCAATCGCTAATCCAAGTCATACTTGAGTTTGATCCCAGGATGACCGACTCCTTCTTAGTTGAAGAACGTGGCGAACTAGAGAAGAAAAAGAAAACTCGCCTATATGAGGTTACCGCCTGGTCTGTACCTATAGCCTATAACCTCGACGCCTATTGGACAGATAAGCCCATAAAGATAAAGACAAGACTTATCAATCAAATTGAAGTTCCCCAAGGCAAAGTAATCAACCCAAGTCCTAAGTATGGATACGTATTTGACTATTCCAGCGACGCTGCTGTCCATGCACTCATCAGGTTCTTGGAAAACGACTACAAAGTTAGAGTTGCCAAAAAAGCGTTTAAGATTGAAGGGGTGGCATTCTCCAGGGGAAGCATTTTACTAAGGGGACACGAGAATAATGTAAGTTTACATGATTTTGTTAAAAAAGTGACCGCTGAAACTGGCATCATCATCTATGGTGTCAATACGGCGCTGAGTGATGAAGGTCCTGATCTTGGTGGCGAGGAGTTTGGTCTGCTGGAACCACCGCGTATAGGTGTGTTTGCAGGGGCACCAATAGCTTCCACCGATTATGGAGCAATATGGCATATGTTAGATAGGGGGTATCGGATTCGTTTTTCATCACTTAACATAAACACGATACAACGTTTAGATTTAGACAAATATAATGTGCTGGTGCTTCCTTCAGTATGGGGAGGATCCCAAGTATATAAAAATATTCTGGGTGAGAAGGGCATAGATGAACTGAGAAGATGGATTAAAGATGGTGGAACCCTCATTGCTGTGGGGAGTGCAGCCGCATTTGCAGCTGATACATCAGTTGCTCTGAGCAGCGTAAGGCTTCGGAGGCAGGTACTTGACAAAATTGATGAATACGCAGAGGCGGTTAAGCGTGAGCAATCGGCTGTTAAGCCTTCCGTGGATGCTAAAGCAGTATGGGAGCCCCCCTTAAAAGAAGAGGAGGCGGAAGGTAAGGAAGTAACAGGGAAGAAGAAACGTGAACTGGAAGATCTTACCGAGGAAGATGAGATGCTTCGACCCTTTATGCCGCGTGGCGTCATACTTCGAGCAGATTTGGACAGAGAGCATTGGCTAACGAGTGGAATGGATGATTCTGAAATGGACCTCTTTGGAAGAGTTCCTGTCATACTATATACTTCCTATGCATTCATGTCAAAAGCACCGGTGCAAACGCCAGCACGCCTGGCGGGCGCCAAAAATCTTAGACTTAGTGGGCTGCTTTGGCCTGAGGCTCGTGGGCGGTGGGCCAAAACTGCTTATCTGACCCGCGAGGGCATAGGAAAGGGACAGGTCATTCTCTTTGCTGATAGGCCCAACTTTAGGGGCTACTTCCACGGTTCTGAGCGTCTTCTCCTAAATGCTCTATTACTGGGACCCGGATTAGGTGCCAGGCATCCTACGCCATGGTAAATGATTTAAGGGTAAAAAGGTCTGAGCTTGAAATCAATAAAAACAAGGAATGAAACAATCTATTACTCACATCTTTAACTTCCCTAAATCCCCCCCAGCCCCCCTTTTTTAAAGGGGGGATTTCAAAGGGGGACTTGAGTGGGGGGATAATAGTTAGTCATCAAGGGGGGGGGAAGAAGATGTCTCGAATGAAGTTTCCTCTCCTTTGGTGGAAGAAGATGAGTATGAGCAGAGTATTTTAGGGTGAAATAAGAATAAAGAAAACCTAATCCCAGCGATTATCATTTAATATGAAATCGTTTTCTTTATAGATGTTTGATGTAAAACAATCCGTAGGCGTAAAGCCTGCGGCTACAATGCATAAAAAACCTCCCGGCCTGAAAACCTTCGGGAGTTTATTTTTTTAAAAAAACGGATTGCTTTTAATCTTAAAATTGCGTAAATTTATTCATAAATCAGTATTCAAAAAGGAGGATAACAGACCGATATGGTGTGGGAGGGGAGAGATATGTCTATATGGAGGCCGGTCACGTGGGACAGATAATAGGGGGAAATATAGAAAGATTTCTTAAAGAAAAGACTTCCCGCCGAACATTTTTAAGAAGTGGTTGTTTATTTTTAACCTATTTGGGAATTTATCCTGGTTTATTTGACTTATTGACCAAAAAGGTATGGGCACAAGATGGTACACCCCCTTTACGAGAGGCAATGTTTTATAAAAGGCTTGCCAATAATGTAGTTCAGTGCGGGGTCTGCTTCCGTGGCTGTAAATTGAAAGAGGGGTGGAGAAGTTTCTGCCGCAATAAAGAGAACATTGGCGGCCGATTCTATAATCTGGTCTACGGGAGGCCCTCAGCAGTACATGTTGACCCTATTGAAAAAGAGCCATCCCTCCATATGCTTCCCGGAACAGAGATCCTTTGCTTTGGGACTGCGGGCTGCAATTTTCGCTGTAAATTCTGTCATAATTGGCACCTCTCCCAGAGATCAATTGAGGAGATGGAATATACCTATGATCTTTTGCCAGAGGATGCGGTGAAAATAGCCCTAGAGAAGGGTATTCCCACCCTCTCTTTTACCTATAATGAGCCAACCAGTTTTTATGAATATGTTTACGATATTGCCAGGATTGCCAAAGAGAGAGGCTTAAGGATTCTCTGGCACTCTAACGGCGGAATGAGGCCCGAACCCTTAAAAGAACTCCTCAAATATACCGATGCGGTAACTATTGATCTAAAGGGCTTTACTGAAGAATTCTACCAGAACATCTCCTCTGCAAAACTTGAACCGGTACTGAGGACATTGAGGATTATCAGAGAGGAAGGCAGGTGGCTTGAGATCGTAAATTTACACATCCCCACCCTAAATGATAATCCTCAGGATGTGAAAAAGATGTGCCTTTGGATTAAAGAGAATCTGGGAGAATATACCCCCCTACATTTTTCCCGCTTTTTCCCCGCCTACAAGCTCACCAACCTTTCGCCAACGCCGATAGAAAAACTGGAAGAAGCCTATAAGATTGCCAAAGGGGTGGGCTTAGAATATGTAACCATTGGTAATGTCCCCGGCCATAAATATAACTCCACCTTCTGCCCCAATTGCGGGGAGAGGCTAATTCACCGTATCCATTTTACGGTTTTGAGTAATAACCTAACCGAGGGGAACTGTAAGTTTTGCGGCCACAAAATCCCCGGGATCTGGAAATAGATGAGAAGAGGTGCATTACGCGTTTGCTAGTCCTGTCTGAGTATTCCCCCTCCCCTAACCCCTCTCACTAGGGGAGGGGAAAAAGAGCCAGAGCATGTTTTGGTTCCTCCCCCTTGATGGGGGAGGTTAGGTGGGGGTGAAAGCCTCGCCAAGAGTAGCTGCAATGACAATTAACAAATAGGTAATGCTCCCGATGAGAGATGAGAATGAGAAGACGCCTTATCTTTGCCATACTGGTAATGGGTTTTAGTGGTATTGTTGTCCAGATCCTACTTCTGAGAGAGTTTTTAGTAGTCTTCTCCGGCAATGAACTGGCGATCGGGATTATTCTGGCCAATTGGCTTATCCTGGAGGCCTTTGGCTCCCTCTATGTGGGGAAAAGGGTCGAGCACATCAAAGAGAGGATTGAGGCATTCGTTGGTCTTCAACTCTTTTTTTCCCTATGTTTACCCCTGGCGGTTTATTCAACCCGGATATTAAAGGATTTTATAGGAGTTATCCCAGGGGAAGGCCTGGGGCTGATTCCCATTCTATATTCATCTTTCCTCATTTTTGCTCCCCTGAGTATCGCCCATGGGGCATTATTTACCTTCTGCTGTAAGCTATATTCCCTCCACTTCGTCTCAGAAGGTAAGGCCATTGGTAAGGTCTATGTTCATGAGACGCTGGGCACCATTTTCGGAGCGTTTGCTTTTACCTATTTGTTTGTCCCTTACCTTCATTCCATCCAGATAGCCCTGGGGGTAGCGCTTTTGAACAGCCTCTTGTGCCTCCTTCTTCTGGGATCTTCTCTCCGTAAATCTTTAGCAGGCAGGGCTCTGGCAGGTGGGTCGGCAGTATTCTTAGTCCTGTGTGCCTATTTAATCATTGGTCCAAAGGCAGATGAGATTCATCATCTCTCCATAAGCCAGCAGTGGAGGGGACAGGAGGTAGTCCACTATCAGAATTCTATCTACGGAAATATCACCGTCACCCAAAGGGATGAACAATACTCCTTTTTCTCTGGTGGGATTCCCATCATTACCACCCCGGTTCCAGATATAACCTTTGTGGAGGAGTTTGTCCATCTACCTTTGCTTTTTCATCCTGAGCCCAAAAAGGTGCTTGTTATTGGTGGTGGGGTAGGGGGGGTGATCCATGAGCTCTTAAAACACCCCATAGAAAGGGTTGACTATACTGAACTCGATCCCTTAATATTAAAGGTTGTTCAGGAGTTTCCTACCCCCTTGACTGAAGCTGAGCTCGCCGATCCTCGAGTAAATATCGAATATCTGGATGGCCGATTCTTTATCAAGAAAACTCCTCACAAGTACGACCTGGTTCTGGTCGGCATTTCTAACCCCTCAACCTTACAGATAAACAGGCTCTTTTCTAAAGAATTCTTCTCTTTGGTTAAGGAAAGGCTTGAGAAAGGGGGTATACTGGTTATGGTTTTAGCTGGTTCCCTAACCTACTTAAGCGAGGAATTGGGGGATCTCAACGCCTGTATCCTTAATACCCTTAAGGGGGTTTATCCTTATGTTCGGGTTATCCCCGGGGACTTCAACCTGTTTTTGGCCTCGATTTCAAGTGAGGTCTCTTTAATTAACCATACCTTACTCAGTCAGAGGCTAAATGAACGTGAACTTGAGGTAAGCCTTTTGACCCCATCCCATATCAAGTATAAATTAGATTCCAGACGGGTAGATTGGTTCTTTACCTCGCTAAAAGGTGCTACCGAGAAGATCAATCAGGATTTCTCCCCACTGGGGATGTTCTATAGTCTTGCATATTGGAATTCTCTCTTTTCTCCCCGTATGAAGTGGCTGTTTAGATGGTTTGAACAGGTAAATTTAAGGCTATTGATTATCCCTCTTTCTATATTTACCCTCATCTTTTTGATCATCTATTTTAAGGGCCGAACAATATTTACAAAGCTAAGTATCCCTTTTGCCATTATGGCTTCCGGTTTTGCCGGGATGATATTTGACTTAGCACTAATCTATACCTTTCAGGCACTTTACGGATATGTCTTTCACCAGATAGGACTTTTAGTGGCCGCCTTTATGGTGGGGATAGCAGTGGGTAGTTTGGCTATGACCTCTCTTTTGAAAAGGGTTAAGAGGGATTTTGCTTCATTTATCGGGTTAGAACTGGCCATGATTCTCTTTTCCGGGGCCCTTCCGGCGATATTTCTTCTCTTTTCCCCTTACTTAGACCGTCCGGCGGTATTTTCTCTTTTCCGGGTAATCTTTCTTGTGCTCTCCTTTTTTTCCGGTCTTCTCATTGGTACCCAGTTTCCCTTAGCCAATAAGATATATCTAAAGCGCTCTCCCGATCTGAGTGGTACTGCCGGTCTACTTTACGGAGCCGATCTTGCCGGCGGATGGATAGGTGGTCTGCTTGGGGGGGTGGTGCTTTTACCGGTTTTGGGACTGGTTCAAACCTGCATAGCAGTAGTCCTTCTTAAAATGACCAGTCTCCTCATACTTCTTGTCTCAGCTCTCCTGAATAAGGAATTGGGATAAGCCGGTGAGATTTTTATAGAGAGTCCCCCTTATATAATTTCATTTGTAACCCCCCCCTAAATCTACCCAAGCCCCCCTTTTTTAAAGGGGGGAGTTAAGGGGGGATAATAGTTAGCCATCAAGTTGGGAAAAGAAGATGTCTCGAATGAGGTTTGCTTTCCTCTGGTGGTAGAAGATGAGGGTGAGGAAAGTATTTTCAGGTGAAATAAAAACAAAGAGCACCTAACCCCAGCGATTATCTGTTAATATGTAGCCGTACCCCGAAGGCTCGGGGTGCGGTATAATGTATAAAAAACCTCCCGGGGCTGGAGACCTTCGGGGGGTTATTTTTTTAAAAACGGATTGCTTTTAATCTTAAAATTACGTAAATTCATCCGTAAATCAGAGGGAGGAACGATGAAAATAATCTCAATCTATTTCGGACTACTGTTTTTGCTGACGGGAACCATCCTGGCTCAGGAGCTCACCGGACCGGAGATAATAGATAAGGTCAGGGAACTCATGAATCAGGAGAATGTAAAGGGAATGATGACTCAGACCATCGAGACCACCTCGGGCCAGTTGCGTACCTTCGAGTATGAATACTTCGCCGCCAACAAGGGGGAAAAGACACTGATGCGTTACACCAAGCCCAGAAGGGTTAAAGGCCTGGCCTTTCTTATAACCAACTACGCCGATGACATCTGGATTTATTTCCCACGAACCGGTAGGGTTTTGAAAAAGGCTTCACATTTCAAGAAACAAAAAGTTCAGGGAAGTGATTTCACCTATGAGGACATGGGCTCCGGGGAGGCCTGGATTGAAGAATATGAGTCCCGGAGACTAATGGATGAAAAAGCCGAGGGCTTTGATTGCTTCAAGGTAGAAATGGTGGCCATGCCGGAAGAAAATCCCACCTATTCAAAAATGGTGATATGGGTGCGTAAGAGCGATTTCTCCACGGTGAGGATAGCTTACTATAACGATAAAGGGGTTCATGAGAAAACCCTTTATCTGCGGGATATTCAGGACGTGGATGGGATTCCTACGGCCATGACCATGGTAATGGAGAACCATCTGAACAACACCCGGACAGAGATGAAGACCATCTCTGTCACCTATAATACTACCTACCCCAAGAACTTTTTTAGTGAAAGGGAGCTGAAGAGATGATGGAATGACGGATAATTGGATAGATGGATAAATGGATAGATGGATAATTGAGTGAATAGGTCCCAGATTTGTACTCAGTAAATGATCCAGCACCGTCAGTCAGGTGCTCAACTAATGGGAAAAACCGACCCGCCTTAGGCGGGTGAATCGGTTAGTTCCATTGTTGGGGTGTTCGTTGATACCGAATGGAGTCGGGACTATTATGCCAAATCAGTAAAAATAACCCCCAGTTTCAAAGGGAGGTCAAACAAAATCCAAAATATTATCTTTAACCGTTTTAACGGTTTATTATTAGGGTGTTGTATCACTTCGGTAAGGTGCCCGACTGATTTTTGACCTTTTTTCAATGAAGCCATAAATTAATGAATAAATGGATGTTGAGTGGACGGGTCTCAGGTTTATAATTAAAATTGATTGGGAATAAAAGCGGAAGGACAAGCGATGAAAAGAAAAAACCTATTCAAATTTGTCTTATGTCTTATTTTCTTGTTTCCATATTCCTTAACCGCTCAGCCAGAACTTTTTGGCTATTTTGAGAGCGAGATGGATGGGATAAAGGTCTCGGGGCAAAATTATAGCTTTGGCTACAACAAGGTTCGGCTGGACCTTAAGGCATATCCCAGTGAGAATCTTACTGCCGGTGCTAACCTGAATTACCACATTTACCATGGCAAAACGGTCTGGAATCTTTTTGATTTCCTGCCGGAAAGGGTCTGGCCTGACTCCATTAATGAATATCCCTTCCCCATCAGGGATACCTTGTATCTGGACAACGCCTTTATGAAAATGCGCTTCCGGGCTTTCGACCTGACCATTGGGAAGCAACAAATATCCCTGGGAACGGGATACGCCTGGAACCCGGTTGACATCTTTAATATGAAGGAGCTTCTGGACCCGACCTACGAGCAGACCGGAGTAACGGCCTTGCGGTTGGAGGTCCCCTTGAGCGTCCGTGGTGGGCTGGACCTCATCGTTTCCCACGGAGAGGATTGGGAGTCCTCGACGAAAATGATCCGCACAAAGTGGGGTTTGGGAACCTTCGACTTCACCGCCCTCTACGGGGAATTACGCTGGGAGTTAGTAGGATTTGATAGTTTAGTGCTGAATCGGCGGATGATTAGCGGCTCCTTGGTGGGGGAGGTGGCGGGGATCGGTGTGTGGTTTGAAGGGGGTCATAATTTCCTCAATGATGATGAGGACTTTGATGAGTTTTTAGTCGGCCTGGACCATACCTTTGACTTTCAGACCTATTTTCTCTGTGAATACTACCACAATGGTTTTGGCCCAAGTAAAAAGGAAAGTCTCACCATTGATAATTATCTCTACCTTCTTGGGGGAAGTACCCACAGCCTGATGCAGGATTACCTTTTTAGTTACGTGAATCAACCCGTCACCGACCTGATGGATTTTGGTATCTTTGGCATTTGTAATCTGAACGACGGGAGTTTTGTTTTGAACCCCCAGATAACCTACAATATCTTTGAGAATACCGATCTCAGCCTGGTGCTCAGTTATTTTCACGGGGAGGATGATTCAGAATTTGGCCTGCAGGATTTTGGGGGACGGATCAGAATCAGGGCATATTTTTAAGGGTACAGTTCACCAGTAAATTTAATTTCTGAATCTTTTGGCCTTTCTCAAAACCCCCCTTTACTCCCCCCTTTAATAAAGGGGGGCTAGGGGGGGGTTAGGGTAAAACGACATAGAGTTAAATTTTTGGTCAGGCGCCCGACTGAAAAGATTATTATATTCGTTTTTCTTTATGCCTTGTTGAGTCGGTGACATAATTGTTATTTAAAAGGAAATAATGGGACAGACCATCTTGATTCTAGGGGGTTACGGTAACACGGGACGGCTCCTTGCCAGGCTTCTTCTACTGGAAACCGACGTTAATTTGTATATTGCCGGAAGGAATAGGGAGAAAGCTCTGACCACCGCAGAACAGTTAAACAAAGAGTATCACACCAACCGAGTTCGGGGGATCTACGCAGATGCATCCAAGGTGAATACTCTAAAGAAAGCTTTTGAAAAGGTGGATTTCGTTCTTATTACATAGTGATGAAACTGGAAGCTGATGGGAAAAAAGATGGTAAACAGAAAGAAATGACGGTTCAACTTTACCATGAAGATGGTTATTGGTTCACGGCAATACCGGTAGTGGCATGTTTGCTGCAGTATCTGGACGGCTCCATCCGCAAGCCAGGGCTCTGGCGTATGGGACAAATATGCGATCCGCAGAGATTGTTCCGTGATATGGAAAGACTTGGAATCAGGATTAAGATAAAAATTGAAGGGACGACCAATCACACCTTTCTCCAGTAAAATTTAGCCTCACCCCGAGCCTTCGGGGTTCGAATTCACCCGCAGGCATGACAGTCGGGCGTCAGTTAGGCACCTGACTAACCTGGCCGATGACCGAAATTCAAAATCCAAAATACAATAGAAACAACCGGAGTTACCCGTTCATCCAGTCCTTACGGAATGGACGGATTTATTATAAACCCCGAATTTTCGGGGTAACTCCGTATTATGTAAAAGTGAATAACGTCTTGAACATTTGAATTTTATATTTGTTTCGTCCCGAGTACTCGGGATCAATATTCGGATTTTGGATTTATTTTTGACTATAATAAAAATTCGAAATGTGGTGAAATATATTAACGGAGGAATAAAATGCGGGAGAATTTTCTAAAAGCCATAGCCAGATGGTCGGTTGAAAAAACCGGGTGGGTGATGACAGTGATTTTAATCTTGACCGTATTCTTTGGCGTACTGGCCAGCCGGATACAGTTCACCACCAAATGGTCAGATATGCTTCCAAGAGGGGACA
>JADHWK010000052.1 GCA_016783505.1 Candidatus Zhuqueibacterota bacterium
TATTGACTTCGATAAGGGGCTTCTTTCCGTACTCACCCCCCTACCGGAAGAGGCCGCAGTAGGTGCTATCGCCCTCAGTGACTTAAGGATTACCCGGGAAGGAAAACAACTTTAAATCTCACCAATCCCCTCGAAAATTCTAAAAATAGACACAGCAGATGGGGAAGACATTTATCCAACTATCCAATTATCCAACCTTTTACAAACAAGCCTTATTCAAATCTCCAGGCAAGTCGCCTGACCAGCAGGGGAACCAGGACAAGCTGGCTAACTAATCCCGGAAGTCCTATGAGCACCATCCCCTTTATGTAGATCAGGATGGGAATTTCGATGCCCAGAAAAGCCCCGAAGAGGGCCACCATCAGGCCCAGAACAACCCGTCCGGCCAGCATGGCCAGGGGCAGGGTAAGCCAGATCGTTACTCCCCTGTCCTTCCCCAGAAACCCGCACACAACCCCGTAGGTAGCCATTTCGGGCACCATCAGCACCGCCGTAGGGATAAACGGGGGCATGCCCGTAAGCAAAGCCCCTAATAAAGGACTGAATAATCCCACCAGCAATCCCCCAGACCAGCCGAGTAAAAAACCCGCCAGAAAAACGGGTAAATGCATGGGAAGAAAAATGCGACCTACCTGGGGGCCAAGGAGATGGAAGAGAAAGGCCAGGATCACCCCAAGGGAGGTGAAGGCAGCCAACATGGCCAAAAACCGAGTGCTCATCGTAATTCGAGGAAAGATTTGGGATAGACGATCAATGGGATATTATTTCAGCAGGGTCATCTTTCCTGCTTTGATAAAATTATTAATTTCAATAACATAGAAGTATATTCCTGAAGGTTGATAATCGGAATCCCAAACTTCTTGGTATATTCCCCTTCTTTTAAACCCATTTACCAGAACAGAAACTTCTTGACCCAGTGAATTATAAATTGTGATACGGACCCGGCAATGCTTCGGAATTCCAAAAGGAATGATGGTTGAAGAGTTAAAGGGATTGGGGTAATTCTGACTCAGCCAGAACGCTGAGGCCTTATCTTTTTTTTTCTCCCGGACGGTTTCTTCTCCCCCGGCTTCATAAAACCGGGCCTTAAATTCCTGAATATACAGGTTAGCGATGTTGGAGTCGTGGATGATCAAAGTGTTTTCGTCGTTCTCGTTTTCTGCCGCCGATGTCCAGTTGTGAGAACCGGTGATGAGGATGGGATCGGAATCCGGATGCTCCCCGTCAATGATCATGTATTTATGGTGCAGCAGGCCATTCCCAATACCATCAACGAAGACCTCTGCCGGGGGATTCCAAGGGTTCCCCCCTCCCTGGCCCGAAAGGTCCCAGTATTCACTATATTGTCCCCAATAGGGATCTAAGGCTTGCGAAGAATCAAAAACTGCCTGCACCCGGAAATCTGGATAGCTATCATCGTCATCCCATTTGACCTTCATGCCATCAGAGATTCCCTGTCGGGTAAAGGTATATATGCAAAAGAAGATCTCATAATCAGCGGTGGCAATTGCATCAAGGATACGTTGGGTAACGTCATCGGTGGGGGACATGTATTGTTCGATCAGAATGCTGTCCACAGTGAAGGAATGAGGGGTGTTATCCGACTTTCGACTGCCGAAGCGGGAATCGGCGGGATCGGGGCTGAGCGTTGAGGAACCCCACATCTCCTCAAACTCCTGGGTATAGGCGGCGGCCAGGGTGCTGCTCCGGAATTCAACGACGTTATTGGCGTCGTATAAATTACCCCCATAGCTAAAATTAAAGGAACCGGTGAGCACCCAATCATCCTCTGGATCATCCCCCAGGCGGTGATCCACCACCAGAAACTTGTTGTGCATAATGCCGCCCCCAGTATTCTGTCCAAAGCTATCGTCTATCACGGGAATACCGGCATTCTCTAAGGCTTGTACCTCGGCATTGCCCCTTTTGGTATCATCAGTAATAAACCGCACTTCGACCCCCCGGTTGAGGGCGGCGATCAGGGCATCCCGCACATCCCATAGGGTGAGATTGTAGACGCAGCAATCAACGGAATACTGGGCAGAGTCAATCCGGGCGGCGACCTTTTCCCCTAAGTCTACACCCCCATCGGCCTCCTGAGTGGTGGCGAAATCTGCCTCCACGCTTTTACTGAAATAGACCCTGATAATTCTCACCCCTCCCAGTCCCTGTGGGGTGGGAACGGATAAATCCTGAAAGTCAACAGAACAGTCATCGGTGTCCTCCCCGTGGGGGTTGCGTTCGATGGAATGTCCCTCGGGAACCCCGGGATGGGCGATAACCCCGGAGAAGCTCCCGTTTTCATAGGTAACCACGTCCACGTACTGGGCATGATCCTCCTGGCCTAACAGAATTTCATCCCCACCGTTGTTCAGGGCAAAGGTCATCTCGACGTCAGGGGTAAAACCAAAGGCCTGGGCGAAAGCGGTGCTGTTCTTGGCCACCAATAGATAACCCTGAGCGGGAATCACCGTTCCCGGGGGAAACTGTCCATAGCCCTCGTAACCCGTAGTGTCTTCCTCATCCCCAAAATACCATCCGCTGAGGTTCACATCGTCCTCGGTGGGGTTGTAAAGCTCCACAAATTCGGCCTCATCAGAACCGGCTACATCGTAGTAGACCTCATTGATAACGACATGGTCGGCGATGTCCCCCAGAATTTCATGGTGAAGACAAAAAAGCAGGGAAAGGATTGTCAGGAATCTCATTATGTGATTCTTTTTCATAATCATAAACCTCTAAAGAGGTAACTCCGAGTAACAATAAACTGAGTTACCCCGAAGTTTCGGGGTTTGTTTTTTTAACCCTTTTTATTATCTGAGTGCGAACCACCCAGGCATTGGTATACCCCAGTTCAAAGGCCTCTTCCTTAAGCCGCTCGGCATCCCGCCAGCTCTCACAGTCTCCCAGCCTCACCTTATAGTTTGGGACATCGTATTCGAGATAGACTCCGGTTAGTTCCTGAAAGGTTGCTGACGCTTCAGCCTCCACTTCCCGGGCTGCATCCCCATCGGGGGAGGAGAAGATCTGAACCCGAAACCCGGGCACTAATCTTTCTTCATAACCAACCTCCACCGTATCCTGGGGTTGTTCCTCAGCCTTCTTTTCCATAATTCCCTCAAAGATATCGTCATCGAGAAGCAGGGGATCAATGGGCTGATGGACCTTAGGTGAAGGGGGTTCCTGCACCAACAGTGAATCCTCCCTAGCTTCCTGACCAAAATTAGTGCCCGGAGGGAGAAAAACCAGGGTAATGATGAAAACAAGCAGGTATATACGATTCATACTTTGTAAAAATAAAGGATTTTAGGGATAAAGTCAAGAGAAAAAACAAGGGGTTGACCAATTCTTACCCCCGGATTTTTCCCCAATGCCTGGGAAAATTTTTCTTATTTGGTTAACGTTCTCTAAAATTCTTAATTTTTTTGTTGATTTTTTCCTTATATATTGTTAAATTCTTAACAAATTGATTTGTGGAGAAAGGAATGAGAGCAGAGATATCTACAAAGAATATCAGGAGTGAATTCGTTCAAAGGGTGGAGGAATTAAGCGGGCAGGATCTCCTTGCCTGCTATCAATGCGGTAAGTGCTCTGCTGGATGTCCCATAGTGGAAGAGATGGATATTATACCCAACCAGGCCATCCGATTGGCCCAACTTGGATTAGAAGATGAGGTCTTAAACTCAAAAACGATATGGCTCTGCGCTTCCTGTTTTATGTGTTTTTCACGCTGTCCCAAAGGAGTAGATTTTTCAAAAATAGCCGAGGCCCTGCGGATGATAGCCATGGGGACGGAGATCGAACATTATGGTCCCCAGCAGGTGCCATGGGAGATCGCTGCTGAAGCCCCCCAGCAAGCCCTGGTAAGCGCCTTCCGAAAATTCAGTCTTTAGGAGATGACAATGAAATTATGTTACTACCCGGGATGCACCTTAAAGGATAAAACCACCAATCTCGATCAAACGACTATAGCCGCTGCCGATGAGCTAGGCATTGAATTGGTTGAGCTCCCCAACTGGACGTGCTGTGGGGCCACTTATCCCCTGACCGAGGAAAAAATCGCCAATCTGGTACCCCAGATCAGGATTCTGTATAATGTGATGGTGGAAGGGGATAATCGGGTAACCACAACCTGCGCCTTCTGTTACAGCACCCTGAAGCGCGCCAACCGGGCAATTCTAAATGACCCCATTAAGAGAAAACGCATCAACGCTTATCTGAAGGATGACAAGCGGATACCGGAGTACGATAAGGAAACCGTCTATAATTTTAAGGATTACAATGGCGAGGTAAAGGTCGTTCACTTTTTAGAAGTCTTGAGGGACGATGTGGGGTTTGAAAACCTTTCTCTGAAGCTAAAAAAGAATCTTGAGGGACTGAAGGTGGCCCCTTATTACGGTTGCAAACTATTGCGTCCCCCCGAAGAGATGGAGTTTGATGACCCGGAGAATCCCCGGATTATGGAGGATTTTCTTGAAAGCCTCGGATGTGAAGTTATAGATTATCCCTTTAAAACCGATTGTTGCGGATCCTACCTATCCCTCTCGGCGCCCGATGCTGCCACTCGTGCCTCCCATTTGATATTGAACTCAGCAGTAAAAAATGGAGCCGATCTAGTCGCCTTAACCTGTCCCCTCTGCTATTACAATCTGGACAGGAGACAGGAGGATATCGGTAACCGGTTTATGGACTTCAGCCCGATACCCGTCTTATTCTTTACCCAGCTCCTAGCTATTGCCCTGGGAGTTGAAGATGAAATTCTAGGTTTAGATCAACATTATATTGATCCATCCCCGTTATTAAGGGAGAAGAAACTGGTAACTTAGCTCGCCCAAATACAGATCGGTTCTTAGTAAATCCGGAACATCAAATCAGGAACTGCTATGAAGAGAATAGGTATCTTTGTTTGTCATTGTGGAATAAACATCGCTGGTGTCATTGATGTCAAAAGGGCTGCCGAGGAATTGAGTAGCTATCCGGGGGTAGAATTTTCTACCGATTATATCTACATGTGTTCCGAACCCGGTCAAATCCTGGTTAGGGATACGATCAGGGAGAAGAAACTTGATGGGGTGGTAGTCGCCGCCTGTTCCCCAACCTTACACGAGCTTACCTTTCGCACCGCCTCGAGGCTGGCCGGTCTGAATCCATATCAATGTGAAATAGCCAATATCAGGGAGCAGTGTAGCTGGGTTCATGCGGATAAGGAAAAGGCTTTCCAAAAGGCCCTAAAGATCATTAAGAGTACCATTGAGAAAGTTAAATATAATGAATCATTAGAGCCCATCAGCGTTCCTGTCAACCGACGAGCCCTGGTCATTGGGGGGGGGATCGCCGGGATTCAGGCGGCCCTGGATATCGCCAACAGCGGCTATGAAACCCTGCTGGTGGAAAGGCAACCCTCCATTGGGGGGCACATGATTCAGCTCTCCGAGACTTTCCCAACCCTGGACTGTTCCCAGTGCATCCTTACCCCGAAGATGGTGGAGGCAGGACAGCATCCAAAGATAAAATTATTCACCTACTCCGAAATAGAAGAAATTGGGGGTTATATTGGTAATTTTAAGGTAAAGATTAGGAAAAAGGCCAGATCCATTGATGAAGAAGCATGCACGGGTTGTGGAGAGTGCATGGTAGCCTGTCCGGTGAGGAACGAGCCTCAAATTCAGCCTATCCCCAAATACAGTGAACAGATTGAGCCCGGGGAACTTAAAATACTTGACAGAATTATGGCAGCCTATGCACCCACTAATCCTGGCGTCCCGGGCAAGGAGATGCTTATTCAGATATTGCAAGATGTCAATCTCGAATATCACTATTTGCCAGACTATACCTTGAAGTATATCTCTGAGAGGCTACAGCTCCCGCTTTCAGTCGTCTATCACGTAGCCACTTTCTACACAGCCTTCAGCCTGAAACCGAGGGGTGAGCATCTAATCAGGGTTTGCATGGGTACTGCGTGTCATGCACGTGGGTCACCGAGGGTTCTGGAAGAGTTGGAGAGGCAGTTAGAAATACCCCGAGGCGAGACAACACCCGATCTCCAGTTCACTCTGGAAACGGTCAACTGTCTCGGCTGCTGTGCCCTTGGACCTGTTGTAATGGTTGATAGTAATTATCACTCCATCACTGCTAATAAGGTAGGAGGGTTACTTAAAAAATATAGTAAATCATAATAGGTGCTAAAAAATTTGCTTCGTCAGACAAAAATTCCTTTTATGAAAACCGGGAGTAGAGATGTCAAGACTTAATAGCATAAAAGAGCTAGATAAATTGAGCAAGGAGATTCTTAGCGGCAAGGACCCCAAGAGGAAGTGTATTACTGTCTGTGGTGGTACAGGTTGTATTGCATATGGAAGCCCGAATGTTGTGGACGCTTTTAAGAAAGAATTGAAGCAACAAAAGCTTGAAGATAAGGTGGACATCCTGGTAACTGGTTGTCACGGATTCTGCGAAAGAGGTCCTTTAGTTGTAATTCGTCCTGAAGGAATCTTCTACCAAAGAATAAAGCCCGAGAATATTCATGAGATTATCAAAGATACGGTAATTGATGGCAAGATTCTCGATCATCTTCTCTATACTGATCCCATAACTGGCGAGAAAATTGTTTACGAGCATGAAGTACCGTTTTACAAGAAGCAAGTACGACTTGTCTTTGGCAACAACGGATTTATCGAACCCACGAGTATCACTGACTATATTGGGATCGGTGGGTATAGCGCCCTTGCAAAAGTGCTCTCAGGTATGACCCCTGAGAAAGTAATTGATATTGTAAAAAAATCTGGACTCAGAGGACGGGGAGGGGGCGGTTTCCCAACAGGTGTCAAATGGGAGTCATGTCGAAAAGCAGAGGGCGATGTTAGATATGTCCTATGCAATGCCGACGAGGGAGATCCTGGGGCCTATATGGATAGAAGTGTATTAGAGGGAAATCCTCACTCTGTTTTAGAAGGAATGATTATAGGAGCGTATGCTATTGGCTCACATGAAGGATATATCTATGTCCGACAGGAGTATCCATTAGCCGTAAAACACTTTGGAATTGCACTGGAGAAGACTCGTGAATATGGACTCCTGGGAAAGAATATATTGGGTTCAGGTTTTGATTTCGATATTACGATAAATAGGGGCGGTGGTGCCTTTGTCTGTGGTGAATCAACAGCTCTTATGGCATCTATTGAGGGGAATCCAGGCGAACCGAGAGCGAAGCATGTCCATACTGTTGAAAAAGGACTATGGGATAGGCCGAGTAACCTTAATAATGTAGAGACCTGGGCCAATGTGCCACTTATCATTAATAAAGGTTGGGAGTGGTATTCCAAAATTGGAACAGAAAAGAGCAAGGGAACAAAAATATTTTCTCTTGTGGGTAAAGTTAATAATACTGGGTTAGTAGAAATTCCGATGGGCATGACCTTGCGAGAAGTCGTGTATGACATAGGAGGAGGAATAAGAGGAGGGAAGAACTTTAAGGCAGTTCAAACTGGCGGCCCATCTGGAGGCGTAATACCCGAGAGTCTTCTTGACCTTCCAGTTGACTTTGAACGCCTCACAGAAGCTGGGAGTATGATGGGCTCAGGTGGAATGATAGTGATGGATGATAGTAACTGTATGGTGGATATTGCCAAATACTTTATCAATTTTCTAAAGGATGAATCCTGCGGCAAATGTACCCCTTGCCGCCAAGGGCTAATACAAATGCACCAAATTCTAACGGATATTTGTCAAGGCCAAGGCGTAATAGAGGATTTGGCACTCCTTGATAAGCTGTGTTGGATTGTCAGTGAAACTTCCCTGTGTCAACTGGGTGCCACTGCTCCAAATCCAGTATTAACTACTATAAGATATTTCAGGGATGAATACCAGGCCCACATCATTGACCGGAAATGTCCGGGCGGGGTCTGTAAGGAGTTGATTCATTATTTTGTGGATGAAGAGAGATGCGTTAGCTTAGGTCACGGATGTGGAGCATGCCGGAGGAGTTGTCCCCAGCAAGCTATCAGTGGGGAGAAGAACCAACTCCACCGTATTGACCAAAACAAATGTAACAAATGTGGAATTTGTTTGGATACTTGCAAATTTGAAGCGATTATTCTGGAATAGGAGAAAGGGGAATTCAAGTGGGAACGTTCGTCATTGATGGGCAGGAGGTCCAGGCTGATCCGAACAAAACGGTATTAGAAATTGCTCAAGAGCTTGGCCTAAATATCCCAACGCTCTGTTACCATAAATCACTCTCTCCATACGGAGCCTGTCGGATCTGCACAGTTGAGATCATCTGGGGAAAAAGATCACGTCTCATCACTGCTTGTACCTACCCCGCTTGGGAGGGGATGGAGGTTAAGACAAATTCAGAGAAGGTGATAAGAGCCCGGAAGTTGTTATTGGAACTGAAGCTTGCCGAAGCGCCGGGTTCACCGGAGATCAAGAAACTGGCACATGAATATGGTGTTGAAAAGACGGAATTCAAGGTTGTCGGAGATGAGGATAACAGATGCATCATGTGCGGCTTGTGTGTGCGCATCTGTGAAGATGTTATGGGTATAGGTGCAATTGGGTTTAAAAATCGTGGAGATCGTCGGGAAATTACCCCCCCACTTGAGGAGTATTCCGATGTTTGTTCTACCTGTGGAGCCTGCGTTTATGTTTGTCCCACTGGAGCGATTAAACTCGAAGAGTTCACTGACAGAAAACCGATTCCAATCCCCTCTGAATTCGACGCGGGATTAACCTCAAGACCATGTATTTACACGCCATTCCCCCAAGCTGTGCCAAATAAGCCGGTCATAGATAGGGAAAACTGCATGTTCTTTAAAACGGGGGACTGTAGAATCTGCGAATCGGTGTGTCAGCCTCAGGCAATAAAGTATGATCAAGAGGATATAATCATTGAGGAGGAGGTGGGGGCCGTGGTGGTGGCCACCGGTTTTGATCTTTATCCTATGATAAAGCTGGGCGAATACGGGGGTGGAAAGATCAAAAATGTCATTGACGGATTGGCCTTTGAGAGGATGCTCTCAGCTTCAGGACCCACTCAAGGCGAGGTCAGAAGGCCTTCTGACGGGGTGGTTCCCAAGGAGGTGGTATTCATCCAGTGCGCTGGTTCCCGGGATCCGGAGCAGAACCTGCCCTATTGTTCCAAGATCTGTTGTATGTACACCACCAAACACGCCATGCTCTACAAACATCGGGTCCCTGATGGTCAGCCCTACGTATTCTACATTGACATGCGAACCGGGGGGAAGGGGTATGAGGAGTTCTACCAGCGGGCCATTGATGAGGATGATGTGGTTTTCCTCAGGGGCAAGGTGTCCAAGATATACGAGGAGGATGGTAAAGTAGTCGTCTGGGGGGCGGATACCCTGACCGGGAAAAAAGTAGAGATCAGGGCCGATATGGCAGTTTTGGCCATGGGGATCGTCCCTAGTGAAGGCACCGATGAACTTGTTAGAAAATTAAAGATCGGCTGCGGCGATGGAGGATTTTTAACGGAAGCCCATCCCAAACTGCGCCCGGTGGAAAGCATGTCCGCCGGTTTCTTCCTGGCCGGTTGCGCCCAGGCACCCAAAGACATCCCCGAGGTAGTGGCCCAGGCCAGCGGAGCCGCCAGCAAGGTAGCCGCTCTCTTTTCGCAGGAAAGGCTATATCACGAACCTATTGTGGCGGTAGTTGATGAGGACATCTGCAGCGGTTGTAAGATTTGTATTCCTATGTGTCCTTACGAAGCCAGAGAATTTGATGAGGAGAAAAAGATAGTTAGTGTCAAGGAGGTGCTGTGTGAGGGATGCGGAGCCTGTGTGGCGGCCTGTCCCTCTGGAGCCACCCAGCAGAGAAACTTGCGGGATGATCAGATATTCAAGATGATAGAAGCCGGGGTGGAGGTGACCTGATAATATTGATCTTTAGGATCTGAAGGACTGGATCGGACAATTGAAGAAGGAAAGTCGGAAAGTCATGTTCCGAGACTTGGGGATCGGTATATTTCCGACTTTCTACTTATATTAGTTTAGAATTAAATACGCAATGAGACTCACATTACGGACAAAGTTAATCATTAGTTTTTTAGTCGTCGTCCTTATCACCGGTTTTTTTGCCACCTGGGTGGGGGTGCGCTTGATTGGATCTGGGATTATACGGCAAGCCCAGGATAAGGTGAGGGTTGATCTCAATTCTGCAAGACATATATACCAAGATAAATTAGAAGAAGTAAAGTATGTTGTCCGTTTCAATGTTAATAGATTTTTTATAAGGGATGTTCTTTTAGGTGGTGATATAGAATTTTTGCAAGATGAGTTGAGAAGGATTAGAGAAAGAGAAGCATTAGATGTTCTTACGGCTACCGATAAAAATGGAATTGTTGTTTTTAGAGCCAAGAACCCTGCGGTCTATGGGGATAGCCAAGCTGGGGATGAAGTGGTAAACTTTACCCTTTCTAATAGGGAAGTTGTGGCATCAACGGTGATCGTTAGCCGGGAGGAATTATTAAAAGAAGGGAACGATCTTGCTGAGAGAGCCCATATAAAGTTAATCCCCACACCCAGGGCCAAGCCGAGGCCGGAAGGTGTGGAGACTTCCGGAATGATGATCAAGGCGGCGGCCCCTGTTTTCGACTATGGTGGTAATTTGTTAGGGGTTTTATACGGGGGTAAATTGCTCAACAGGGATTATGAAATTGTGGATGAAGTGAAGGAAACAGTCTATCAGGGTCAGACCTATAAAGGAAAGGACATGGGGACGGCGACTATTTTTCAGGGGGACCTGCGAATTTCCACAAACGTCAAAAGGAAGGATGGCAGTAGGGCTATCGGAACCCGGGTATCCGAGGAAGTCAATAATCAAGTATTAGTTAAGGGATTGCCGTGGATCGAGAGGGCGTTTGTGGTCAACGATTGGTACATCACTGCATATGAACCGATAAGGAATATCCGAGGAAACATTATTGGAATCCTATACGTAGGAATTCTTGAAGGGAAATTCGTGGATATGAGAAGGAGGACGATGTGGATGTTTTTAGGTATAACCTTTGCTGGTATAATGGTTGCTACGATTGCTTCATACTTTCTGGCCAACGGGGTATTGAAGCCCATCAAGCATTTAGTTTGGGCCTCTAAACAAATTGCCGGGGGGGATTTGACCTACAGGGTAAAGCTCAAAACAAAGGGTGAAATTGGCGAGTTGGGTGAAGCATTTAATTTCATGGCCTCATCCCTTAAGGATAGGGATGAGCAGTTAAAGGAGAGGGCTAAACAGACCATAATGAAGTCCGAAAGGTTAGCCACCCTGGGGAAGTTGGCGGCGGGGGTGGCTCACGAGATTAATAATCCAATTAGTGGCATTTTAACCTATATTAAGTTGCTTTCTAAGAAATTAGAGAAAGGAGAGGATACTTCTGAATTTAAGCGTTACTTAACAATAATGGAGCGGGAAACAGCGCGAGTTGGCCGGACAGTTAAGAATTTGCTCGATTTCTCCCGAAAACAGGAACCTGATATAACCTCCATTGACATTAATGAGGTAATAGAACAGAGTCTTCTCCTCCTAAATAAATCATTTACGATAGGAAATATAGATGTTAAGCGTGAAAGTATGGGTCATATACCAAAGATATTGGGTGACTTCGGTCAGCTCCAACAAGTTTTTATAAATCTCGTTCTTAATTCTATGCAGGCCATGAAAGAGGGTGGAAGGCTCCAAATAAAAATCCGATCCGAAGAAAGTTCAGGAAGATTGTGTTTTGTTAGAATAGAGGTTTCTGATAATGGTTGTGGTATACCAAAGCGCAATATACCCAAGATTTTTGATCCGTTCTTTACAACAAAGGGTGGGAAAGATGGTATTGGTTTAGGACTTGGACTTTCTATTGTTCAAAGCATTATTAATGCACATAACGGGCATATCCATGTAGAAAGTAAAGTAAAAGAGGGAACCACTTTTACTGTTTGGTTACCTATTTGATGGAAAAGAATCCTATTTATGTTATATCAATCGGTGAGATTGAGCAAACGATTTTAGATTTTTTGTCGCGGAGAATAGAGTTGAGATTTAATTGTCCTTCCATTATCTTAGAGAGTATAGAAAAACCTCATTATGCTTTTGATAATAAGAGAAATCAATTTTTTTCAAGCAGGATTCTAAAGGAATTAATACATATTATCCCCCTTGATGCATTAAAAATATTGGGGATTACTTGGGTTGATTTGTATATTCCTGTTTTAACCTTTGTTTTTGGACAAGCTCAGCTTGGTGGGAAAGCGGCTTTAATCTCACTTCACCGTTTATCCCCGAAATATTACGGTTCAACAGCGAATAACTCTCTACTTCTGGAGAGAGCCGCTAAGGAAATAGTCCACGAGCTTGGCCATACATTTAGGTTAACCCATTGTCGGGATAAAATGTGTGTAATGCATTTTTCTGCTTCTATAAGAAATATAGATGTAAAAGGGGATATTTTTTGTGACAGTTGCTTAAAGATATTAGAATCGAGGAAAAAGAAATGAGAATTAGAGAGACAACCCGTATTTTGGTAGTTGACGATGAATTGATTATGAGGGAATCATTGTCTGATTGGTTAAGAGAAGATGGGTATGGAGTAGAAGCAGTAGATAATGGATACAAGGCTTTGGAGAAAGTCAAAAAGGAGCGTTGGGATATATTGCTTGTTGATTTAAAAATGCCTGGAATAGATGGCATTGAGGTAATGCAAAGGGTGAAGAAAATAAATAAGGGTCTCCCCGTTGTCATAATAACTGCATATGCAACTGTTGACACTGCAGTTAAAGCGATCAAGGAGGGAGCTTATGATTATATTGTTAAGCCATTTAATCCTGAGGAAATAGGACTTATCATTAGGAATATAATTGCACATCAAAACTTAATCAAAGAGAATATATACCTACGCCAGGAACTAAAAAAAAGATACGAGTTTAAAGACATTATCGGCAAGAGCCATAAGATGCAGGATGTTCTTGAAATGATTAAGACTGTTGCAAAAAGCAACACAACCGTATTGATTGAGGGAGAAAGCGGTACTGGTAAGGAACTCGTTGCGAGGGCAATACACTCATTGAGTTTAAGAAATAAGGAACCATTCGTTGCTGTATCCTGTGCTGCCTTGCCTGAAACTTTGTTAGAATCAGAATTGTTTGGATATGAAAAGGGTGCTTTTACAGGAGCAGTAGCAACAAGAATAGGAAATTTTGAGCTTGCGGATAATGGAACACTATTTTTGGATGAGGTTGGCGATACTAGTCTAAAGACGCAAGCAGATTTGTTGAGAGTTTTGGAGGAAAAAGAGTTCAGAAGGGTTGGTGGCACAAAATTAATTGAAGTTGATGTAAGAATTATTTCAGCTACTAATAGAAATTTAAAAAAATTAATAAATGAAGATAAATTTAGGGAAGATTTATACTATAGGTTGAATGTTGTTTCTATTCATGTTCCTCCATTAAGAGAAAGAAAGGAAGACATACCTCTATTTGCTGAACACTTTTTAAAGAAGTATTCAATTGAAAATAAAAAAGATGTAGAATGGATAGAAGAAGATGCTTTAAGCCTACTAATGAAATATGATTGGCCTGGTAATGTAAGGGAACTTGAGAATGTGATAGAAAGAGCAGTTGTATTGGTAAAGCGAAATTTTATTGGCGTAGATGAGCTGCCGACATTTGTAAAAATAGCGGAAAAAGAAGAGTTTAAACCTTCGCTAAACAGGCCATTAAAGGAAATTGAGCGCGAGTATATATTTTGGGTTCTTAAAGCTAATCAATGGAAGATAAAGAAAGTCGCCACTATCTTAGGGATAGATCGTACCACTCTCTATAATAAAGTAAAAAAATATAATCTCAAACAGAATTAATCTACCATAAAGTTGAATATTTCAACTCAAAGTAGAAATTTTCTACTTCTTAATTCCTTAAACCAAAAGAAAATCCTTTATTAAACTTTCCCATTCTTCTTTATCTAACTTATCGGTCGTACGGATTAGAGTTCCACCATCTACTACAGTGACACCGATATCTCTTTCAATCCTGTAACGCAACCTATCCACATCCCCCTCAAACCATACTTTTGCTTCTTCCCCAAATAAGAGATTTTTAAGACTATTCTGTAAATTCGATGGTTCCATTGTAATCACCCATCTCATATAAGGATCTTCATTCAAAAGGGATACATCATCTTTGAGCTTCTCATTCGTATACCTAATTCTACCATCAATTGGAGAACATAGCCTTACATTCCTTTCTCCGCATTTAAGCCCAAAAAGAGGACTTTCCTTATGGATTCTTATGCCTTTCTCTGGCAAATCTATTCCAGTTACCTTACCCAATAGCTTATGAGCAAGATCATCTATTCCTAACCTAATAGTGCCATCTTTCCTGGTTTCAATCCAGATGTGCTTAGGATGATAGAAAAATTTCTCAACCAAAGCAAACCCTTCTATAAAACTCACCTTTCGCTCAGTCCGTGAAGCTGCGATACATATCGGTTCATAAGGGCATGCATTGCATGCGTAGATACGACAAATTTTCCAAAAGCCTGGTGGGAAATATCTATGCTCCCCCCTTGCTTTATATTTTTTCATTTCCATATCTCCTCCCTTGTTTGCCTTTGCAATAGCCTTGTACTCTAGACAATCATTATGTTTTTCACTTAAGCATAAACTGAGCTTATCTGAGCTACTCGAAGGAATCATCTTCTTCACTGGATAAGCTTCACAATATCTTACCAAAACCTCTTCTAAAAATGGACACTGCATCATTACCTCCTTTCATAAAAAATATGGCAGGATACCCC
>JADHWK010000053.1 GCA_016783505.1 Candidatus Zhuqueibacterota bacterium
TATCGGCATTAGGAGTAAATATAAGGTTGCGCCAATCCCCTTTTTGGGGATTTTCTTCAGCAGAGGTAAATCGGATGGGATTGGTTAGAGTACCGACCGCATTCAATTTACCGTTAATGAGAAGATAATAGGGTCCGGTAAAGCGAATCTCTACCCCAGGGTCAATATTAATGGTGATCTGCACATCAATAACGACGTTATTGGTCACCACATAGGGACTGAGGCCCAGGGTAAGATCTTGGGTAATAAATTTACGAAGCTCGTTAGGCTGTATCACATAATCAAAAGCCCCTATATCATCATGATAGACAATGTCGCCAGCACCGATGCAGGGGGAAATAGACTGCAAACTAAAATCCCCGGTTTCCTCGTCTTTAAATTTAGGATGCATGGCGATGTTATAATGAATATCACATGAGTCACCATTAGCATTGACTGAAGCCAGTTGCCGCCCGCCGTAGCCTACCGCCAGGGAATCCCCGTAATAATAATCACCGGATTGATTCACGTAGACAGCATTGTATGATATGCCTGGATTGGAGTCAAAAGACCAATAAATCCCATAATCCCAATTGTAAAAGGCGATATTATTCTTTACGGTGGGGGATGAATTATAGATGGAAATACCCGTCCAGGAATTATTGTAAATCGTATTATTTACAATTGTTGGCTCAGAATTGTCGAGACAATGAATGCCATCAAATTTCCCGTAGACAATCAGATTGTGCTTCAAAACGGGGCTGGAATGATTACATGTTATTGCCCCGTGATAGACCTTCAAGGTATCCCACACATTCGCATATTCAACCTTACAGTACTCTAGATAACTGGTACTTTGAGAATTGTTAAACACGATCCCCCGCCACATTTGAGAAGATCCCTCTTTTGGCCGAAAGGCGGTGAAAACGATCATGTTCCCACCGGTTCCTGTAGCATCCAGGGTACCATTGATCTGGAAGGAATAATCCCCGTTGAAGGCGATTTCCACTCCCGGTTCAATGGTCAAACTGGCCCCCTCTTCCACCCGAATATCGCCCACCGCGGCAAAGGGGCTACCCGATGCGGACAGTCGTCCGGAGAGGGAACCGCTTATTTGAGTATAATTCTCCAGCGGATCCTTTGGCTCCCATCCGAAATCGCATCCAACCAGCAAAAAAGGGATCAACAAGCTGATTAACTGGATCTTTTTCAACAAAAGAGACCCCTCTTCCCAATATGGTGTGCAACAACTGTGTTTTTACAAACAAAGTCGTAGACTTTGCACATTCCAATTCATTGGAATTAATACAGGAGAATTAGGATAGGAATTGATTCCTATCCTTCATAATGGTTTTGAATTTAAAACGACCATTTTAACCGCACCAGAATCTGGCGGGGGGGTTCGAAATTGCGAGGATTATGGTCGTAGTCAGTTCTATCTGTATAGGCAGAATAATAGGTGTAATAGTCTGGATTATCCGGATGATACCTTTGGGTAGGACTCCCCGTCTCCCCAAATACCTGGGCGACGTTCTTTTTGTTAAAGAGATTATGAACTTCAAGACCCAGGGTTAGTTCGGTATTTCTTAACATAAAATATTTTTCTATCATTAAATCGGTGGTCTCTGTCCAAGGCTTTCGGGCCGAGTTCGGGGTGATCAGCTCTTGCCTGGCTACCTCTTCGGTATATTTGGATGGAGTATAAGGATATCCACTGCCAATGTGGGTTGACACACTGAGCAGCCAATTGGATGGCATCCTGATCCCCATGATGCTGATCCTCTCTCCCTTTCCTACGATCAGGCTAGCATTGATGTCTAAGCCGTGTAGTTCATCCCAATCTAAGGGATGTTCATCGGTGTTTTCCGGAACATTTGACAGGGGATTAACCAGCTCTTCCACCGCCTCCGACTCCTTCCCCTGGGCATACATAAATGTATAGTTGACCTTGGCCCGCCAGAAATTAGAAAGCCTTTTCTCAGCGCTCAGCTCCACCCCCCTCCCACGACCGTACGATGAATTGTAATATCTCGGAATAACGAAATTACCCACCCTCTCCTTGATGACACCCACCTCATTAAACTTGTCTTTGTAGAAACCGGAAATATCAAACACAAAATCGTCTCTTATCTGTGAACTTACCCCCAGCTCATACATAACGGTCTTGATATATTTCAAATTGGGATTCCCAACCGCGATGCCGCTGTTCAGCCCGGCGGTGTTGGATTTATAATAATTACGGTAATCCGGGGGCTGGAAGAAATGACCGTAGTTGAAGTACAGTTTGCTCCGGGAGGTAATAGGATGGGAGATACCCAATCGGGGAGCCACCCTCCGAACACCGGACCTGGGCATCTCCCTTAAAGATCCGATCTCACCCTCATAATGCCTTTTTTTGTAATCTTTGATGAGATCTGGGTCATGGATAACAAAGTCAAACCGAAGACCTGCCCGCAGAATCATCCCCTGAAATTCCATCTTATCGGTAAAATAGACCGCCCCTTCCCAGGGTTTGGCCCGGTAAAAGTCCCTCACCGCCCCCCGATCGGGCCAAGGACTGCCGGGCGGGAGAACCGCATCCCCGGTATAAGGATACCCCGGATAACTGATGTCCTGCATCTGCATATCCCGGTAAATAAGCTCCGCCCCTGCTTTGATCTCATGATACTTGCTGGCCTGACTGGTGAGATCAAATTTCAAATTATATTCTGTTGTTTCCCGTTCATGCCAGAGGGCCACCGGATCATACACACCCGGGTTGAGAAACTGGTCGGACCCGTTCCATATTCCATTACGATTGTAATCCTCAAACCATTCCCCCTCATCCCAGCGATAGTTAGGGGAATTAAAGACCGGATCACCCTCGTCATTAGTGGTCCGGTTGTGCCAGGTGGAATGGAGGGGATCGTACCGGAGGTAATCCCCCCACATCCATTCCTCCCCATAGAGGTTATTCTGAAGATAAGGATCCCACGAATAGTAAATCGGGAAGCGGGGGTCCATCACCTGGGATAGGCCGGCGGGGCGGGTGAACAGTTCGTATTCATCAAAAAAACCGTTGGGGCCGTCGTACTGGCCGTTCAGGGTAGGTATGCCCAGATTAAAACCGGGAGCCGTATAGGATGAAGGCAGATCCAGGTAAAACTCACCGGGGTCCCAAACCCCATTATATAATCCGGTTATGGGGTCGGGGCTGTCAATGAAAGGCTCCCCAGTATCATAGAACATGTCCCCATCTAAATAGGGCTCACCTGGGTCATAGATCAAAGAACCCGTTGTCCGGTAAGCGAACTCTAATACGTTTAGGCTACCGTCGAAGTTCCGATCGTCGTAGCCCTCGCTGTAACCCACCGGTTCCCCCACATCCCAACGGCCATTGCCGTTCAAATCTTCGAAGGGGCCATCCCAATAGCCGTTGCCGTTGGCATCCTGGAAGCGTTCCCCATCCCAGCGGCCGTTATGGTTCCAGTCCTGCTCTGGCAATTGGGGTTCAGCCGGGTCCCAGATACCATTCCCGTTCAAATCGGTGAAGGGGTCCCACGGATCGTAGACCCCCAGATTGTTGCGACCGGTAGCGGGGTCGGGCACATCCACAAAGGGCTCGGCATAATCATAAACCCCGCTTCCGTTGACATCTATCCAGTCCTCGCCCCGGTCCCAGCAGCCGTTGCCGTTGAGGTCCTCATACCCCTCCCCCCAGCCATCGTAGATCTCATTCCCATTGGCGTCCACGTAACCGTCGTAAAACCCATTGGTGATCAGTTGGTCAATGTCGCCATCCCCGGCAAGAATGTCTTGATAATTCAAAACCCCATCGAAATTCCGGTCTATGATTTCGTTAACATAATCCTCCCGGTCCCGATACATGGTAAACTGGCCGGGGTCTTTACCCCTGGGTTTAATGCTGGTCTGGTTATTATAACGACGAAGAGTGACTTCAAAGAAAGTTCTTGAGCTTAACTGATTGGTGTAGATCAACCCGATGTTCGTTACTTCGTTTTCGGTAAAGGGTCGGCTCTCAGGGTTATACTTATACCGCCAAGCGTTGGCATCCCAGTCCCCGTATCTAGAATCATAAAAATTGTCCCATCTCCTTTGCTTTTTTGATAGCTTAAGGGTCAACTTCTGGGAGTCAGTTAACTTATAGGTTAATTTTATATTCCCTTTATAACTAGTAGATTGCCTCTGGGGAAGCTCAACCCCAATATCCATAAGATCACTATCAGGAACCCCAACCGGTGCATGTCCATCTGCAGTAAAGGGTGTGTAAGTATTGGAAATGTATGCGGATCCACTAAAATAAAAGGTAAGCTTATTAGGGAGGATTTTATCCGAATAGGGGATAAATCCCCCTAGGGAGAATTCAAGGCGGTCTGAATCGAACGAGTGTTTGTCAAACGGCATGTCAGTAGAATAGTCTATTCCGCCGAAGTATCTCTTATCGCTACCTTCCGGTGTGGTGATGTTGATAATACCCGATTGGACCCTTCCGTACTCAGCGCTAAATCCCCCGGTTAGGATTTCGATTTCTTCAATGTCCACGTTGGAAAAATCAAAAAGGGTTTGCCGGGAGTCTAAAGGGTCCCTCATGGCCATGCCATCCACTACAAAGAGGGTCTCGTCGGCCCTCCCCCCCCGAATGTGAATATTGCCCCGGCTATCAACTTTGAACCCTGTCTGGGTACGCAAAATTTCTTTAATATTGCTAACCGGCATTACATCTATATCCTCTTTCGAGATCCGGGCTGAATGAGAGGTCAAGTCCAACTGCACCAGGGGCTTCTCGGCCACAATGATGACCTCCTCACCCAAGTCTAACACGGTCTCTTTAAGCTTAAATTCCAGATTGGTGGTCAGGTCAATGTTCACCCTGGCTTCGGTAATGGTCATCGCCGAATAGCCCATCATGGTGGCCTTCACCGAATATTTCCCGGGCTTGACGTTGATGATGAAGAAGCTCCCTTCCAGATCGGACATCGCCCCCAGGGTGGTGCCCAGCACGATCACATTGGCCCCGGGCAACGGCAACCCGGTGGCCTCATCCACCACGCGACCGGCGATCTTCCCCGTGGTTCCAGCCATCAGGCTGGACGACCCCAAAAAATAGGCAACCACCGATCCCCAAAAGACAGCCTTTACCCATTGCATTTTGCAAAACCTATTTTTAATTATAAAATAATAATTCTAAATGTCAAAATCAAGTGTTTTTTGAAACCAACCCCAAAAAAAACACAGGTTAATTCCATTTAATAGAATTGATTTGCCTAATTGAGCTATGGATGCAAGGCTAAAATAGGCTTGAAAACTGTCTAATCTGTGGAAATTTGTCTATCTGGGTTACCAAAAAACGGACAATTTTTGGACAATTATTTTGCAAAAAGTCAAGTCCCTATTTTCTCAAAATAATTTAAGTCTTTTATTGGGAAAAGTCAAGGGTTTAATAATGTACTTTCTGAATTTATCTAATCAGGATTTTTGGGAACAGCCAGATGTTTAAAGAAAAACAAAAGGCCTACTCAAGATGAATGAATAGGCCTGATTAACAATAACGCAGAATTGAGGTCTCACTTCAACAAAACCATCTTCCTCACCTTCTGAAACTCACCCGCTTGAATTTGATAAAAATAGATCCCAGAGGAATAACCGGATGCATCCCAGCTTATCTGGTGGTAACCGGCAGGTTGATGCTCATTAACTAATGTGGCTACTTCTCCTCCGAGGATGTTAAATATCTTCAAGGTTACCTTAGATTCCTTGGGAAGACTGTATTTGATGGTGGTTGTGGGATTGAAGGGATTGGGGTAGTTTTGCAGTAAACTATAGGCTTTTGGTTGGTCTTTTTCTACCATTACTCCATTTCCTTTTAACTTTATAAGCCAGAAATCCCTATCGCCTGTTCCAAATGATGCTGTTATCCCAGCTAAAATATAACCTCCATCAGATGTCTTCCGGACTGAAAAAGCCGCATCATGCTCAGAGCCTGCAGAGGTTTTATCCCACTCCTTATGTTCGGGGTCTTTTGCAGCAAAATATGTGATGTTAAAGAGTTTCTTGTTTGCTTTCTTGAAAAGTTTATTTTGGAGTAAAACGATAGATATAACCAAATGTACCGCAAGGAACAAAAGGGTCATTTTTTAAATTGCCTAGATTATCATGTAATACTTTTGCCATGCCCATTTCTATAAAAAATCCTCTATATCCTTTAATAGAAAAATTCAGACCATACGCAACTCCAAGACAAGTATAATGATAATCAGCGCCCGGATCACTTCCGACAATTCTCTCGGACAAAAGATTTATACTTTGTTGGGTATTTTCATTATCTGAAAACTTATATCCAAGATTAAGATGAAACTCATTATGATCATCACCCAGATACATTCCTGCAACTCTAACACCAACTGGTCCAAACCAATACCCAAGAGCAGGATTCATTATCATTGAGCATACCACCCCAAGCTCAGGATATGACGCATGTTTTAGATCTCTTGGTTTTTCTTCAACCATAACTGGCTCATCATAAACATCTTTTTTTAAATCTTGAGGTTTTCCTGCTTCGATTTTTTTAAAGATTTCCCGGGGCTTTATATCGATTTGATATCTAATATTATTGATTGATTCCTGAGACACTTGTTTAAGCTCTATTTTCAACTCACCAGTTTGCTCATCAAGATAAGTTATTCTAAAAACATATCTATTATCGGGTAACTTGAGTAAAACTGCTGATTGAAATCCTTTGATATTCGGAAATAATTCATATTCCTCTCTTTCTTCCTTATCAATTTCTTTACCTACATGTTCACTGATAATAATAATTTCCCCTTCTTCCTGAGCGTAAAGTTGATTAGGTGAGAAAAATAAAATACCGATGAACAACGATAATGAGAGAAGATATTTCCCAAACATGGCTTCCTTCCTTTTTTTATGGTCATTTAAGGTCAATATATCAGAAATAGTGCCTAACCTAGGTTTATACGACCTAAAATAAATTGCAAACATGGCAAATTTGGCCGTATAAACTCAGATAAGAATTACCAGAAATAAGCAATTAATTAACTGCAAAACAAACGGTTAAACTATGGTGGTTCTCTATACCTCTTCAGGTTTATACGGCTTAAAATGGCGTATAATATCATCTTTCACAATCCATTTATTCATAAAGTTGAGCGTCCTATACGTCAAGTAAATAAGCATAACCCATTATTGGGTGGATTCAATCCGTCTAATATTGATTGATTTTTATCGTTAATAATATAAATATTTCATCGAAAAAAGTCAAGCCTATAATGGGATAATTACTGAACTTATCTAATCCCGGTTTTGGTGAACAATCAGATACTCAAAAAAAACAAAAGGCCTACTCAAGATGAATGAATAGGCCCTACCAGCAAAATCAAATTGTAAATGAAAAACTGAAATTAAATTTTTCTTTTCGGATAGCGTAACCCTGACTACCCTTCTACTTCAACAAAACCATTTTCCTCACCTCCTGAAACTTCCCCGCCTGAATTTGATAAAAATAAATTCCAGAGGAATAACCGGATGCATCCCAGCTTATCTGGTGGTAACCGGCAGGTTGATGCTAGGCCACCAATGTGAACACTTCCTGACCCAAGATGTCAAATACCCTAAGGGTTACCTTATATCACCACAACACGTGGCAAGTTCAACCCCACGTTGCACACCGACCTTCACTAATCCATATGTTCCAGTCGGGTGCAACGCTTATTCGTTAGGCGCGTAAGTAGTTGATATTTACTCGCTTAATATCAATTTTCTAATTAGACAAATTATCATTAGCTTCTATTTTATTATAAGTATTAAAGTTCAATTTTTTAAATAACTTATTACGAAGCACTGAATTTGAAATTTACGCTTGCGCCCTTCAGTCAGCTTGATTTTTATTGTTAGATGCTATTTGCCTTACTCGCTAAAAATGACATCGGAAACAATTTCCTGAATAGTCTCATTGTAGGACTTGTTCTCCTGATGCACACAAGAACAAGCACCAAAGCCTTACCCGGCCAGATCAACGAGCATTCCAACGACCACCGGAACCTTATCCGGCCCAACCGATGAGCACGGAAATGATGCGAGCAGGACGTGGACTGTGCAAATGCTGGTTTATATTGTATCTGATAAAATATGGCCAGTTATTGGAGGATTCCTTTGAACCGGATTAGTCCACAAATAAATTAAAATTGAAATTGGCACCAATGGAGATAACAAATGGATTTGAATCACTATCTAGATTGGCATAGCTCATCAGTGTGAAAAGCCGGGCATTTTCGACAATAGTATAGAAAACGCCTGCTGTGATGCCAAAACCCTCAATAGCTTCCGCGTCTACAACTCCTGCGGAGACGGAAAAGTCGGTGTTGATGTCCTCAATTATCACGGTGGAAGTCGCATAGATGAAGTTTGCATTACCATCACCAGTATCAACATTTTCATAGGAAATCCCAATCTTAAGGTTTTTCCGGTTGTACGTAGCATAACTGCGTATTGCATTGCCATCGGGGTCTACGCCTGGAATTGTGGCCACAGCCTTATCATTCATAGCAGAAATACCACCGATTGTGAACCCTCCGGTGTTGTAAGAGCCACCGGCAATGTAGCCATGATCATTTTCATTAGAATCGTCTATGTATAAACCACCAACCAGTTTGAATCCACCAATATTCATTGATTCATACTGAAGAGCATTATCAGTGAAACCGTTGGTGGCACTAGACAATCCATATGTAGCGCCACCAGCAGCATAAGCACCTCCTGCACTGATATGTGACAGGTTGTAGAAGGGGTCCATGACAAAGCCGGGGAATTTATACGCGTTGGTCATACGACCGAAGGAGACCTTGCCGAAATTGCCTTTCAAGCCGCCATAATAAAAACGCTGTTTGAAGGCGCGACCAGCTGCGTCTCCATCAGCGAAGGCTTGAGTCTGCAGATGGAAGAATGCTATGATACCATCATTGCCATACTCACCTTTTACACCGAACAGGGAGATGTTGTCCTGACCCTGGATGCCATCGATATTAGTCCCAACACCATCCTCGTTGATGGAGTTTAGTGAATAGCGGAAATTACCGTAAATAGTTACTGCATTTGGCGGGTTACCTGCCATTGCCACACCAGAAAGGGCAAAGAAAACCACAGTCAGAATCGGAAGAATAAGACTTTTCTTCATTTGACTAATCTCCTATGTTAAATTATTTCAATAATACCTTGATTTGATTATACTTACTGGCATTCTAACCTGGGTTTCGGTGTACTAATACAAAACGCAAACACGGCCAATTAGGCCGTATAAACCCATATAGAAATTCCCAGAAACAAGCAATTAATTAACTGCAAAACAAACTGTTAACCTATAATGGTTTTCAATACCTCTTCAGGTTTACACGGCTTAAAATGGCGTATAATATCTTCTTTCACAATCCATTTATTCATAAGGCTGAGCGTCCTATACTCAAGTAAATATGCCTAACCCATTATTAGGTGGATTCAATCCGTTTAATTTTGATTAATTTTTAGCATTAATAATATAAGTTTTACATTGGAAAAAGTCAAGGTTTTAATACCATAATTTTGAACTTATCTAAATCCAGTTTTTGGGGACATTCAGAAATAAAAAGCCCCATCATTTGATGAGGCTTTCTTTTCTCAGAATTTATGGGAGGTCTTCTTATCACTTCAACAAAACCATCTTCCTCACCTTCTGAAACTCCCCCGCTTGAATTTGATAAAAATAGATACCAGACGAATGATCCGCAGCATTCCAGTTTATCTGATGGTAACCGGCAGATTGATGCTCATCAACTAAAGTGGCTACTTCTTGACTGAGGATGTCAAATACCTTCAAGGTTACCTTTGACTCTTTGGGAAGCCCGTATTTGATGGTGGTTATTGGATTGAAGGGATTGGGGTAGTTTTGGGAAAGTTGGTAACTTTTGGGAAAGCTTACTTCATTCACATCTGATACAATTGGTTTACCAGAGTGCCTTCTATTAATAATAATTACACAATCATAGCCCTCTATTGGGGTGCCATCATTCAAGTTGGCTGTAAGGGTCAAGACTACTTCATCACCATCTTCAACATCTCCTAGCGCTTCTACAATCTCTCTGGTTTTGAACTCTAATTTGAGGTCATTAAACCCATCCCGACCATCTGATGTACAATCACATACATCTTCAGGATCAGCGACTGGTGTGCTAACGTCTCTAATTCTCCAACGTTTGGGAGCTACACCTTGAAGTTCAATGGTTGTTACATCAATATCGTTTACATCAAAATCTTGAGTCCCAAGTATAGCTACTTTAAGCCTCTTTTCTCTTCTAACATTAAGTCGGTTAGGGCAGCGCTGAGGCTTGATGTCAATATCTACCTCTACAATAGTTACCGTAACTGTAGCATAGCCAATGGAATAGTAGTTTCCAGTAATATCCTTGCCAGTAAACCACATCTTATAGGAGAACCCATCTTTGATTACAAAAGGGGTATAAGTGCGAGTATTTCTCCAGTCAATACCATCGTTCACGTTGAAAATCGGATTGTCGGCATCTCTGGTCCAGTCTATGCCATCCGACGAAGTGGCATAGCCGATCCCTTCGTGGCTTGCACTACCACCGCCACTATACCACATGTGATATCCATCATCGTCATTAAGTATAGTCCAAGCATAGACATATAAAGAATCCCATGCACCATCAGGACCGCTTAGCATTACTGGTTGATCCTCGTATCTCTTCCAATAGATTCCATCCAAAGAATATGCTAATGCAGTTGACTCAATCTCCCCTGGGATACAATTCATAGTTGCAACATCATAGTACATAACATATTTGTGACCCATTGGATCTTCATCGTTCCAGGTATCATATCCACCTGGGTTGTATAGCACGGTGCCCGGCCCATACGTCCCATACCACCAGCCGCAGTAACCTGTTACGAGGGGATATAAGGGGTCCTGGGAAATCGGCTGGATATTCACCCAGTTTATCCCATCAGTGGACTCAGCATATTTTATAGTCTCGGTATTGTAAGGCCAGATGCTTGGGTCAGCAAACCACATTTTATAAAAACAGGCGTCTCCCCCAAAACCCTCATGGTCATAGAGAACTTTGCAGTGGTAGCGCACGTTTCCTGTAACCGACCCCAAGTCTGCCCAAGCAATACCATCTTCTGAATAGGCGAATCCAACCATGCCAGAGCTTGTTCCATACCACATCTTGTATTTGACAGCGAGACCATGTCCGGAAAACTCGGTGGCATCGTAGAGTACGCTGGGATAATAAGCCTTTGGGTCTCCAATTAATTGACCAAATACAGGGTTGCCACTGTATTCTATCCATTCAAGCGGCCCTTGTGCGCTAGCCAGTAGTGCCAAAGCTAACACCAGAGCCATCACCTGCAATAACATTTGCTTTTTCATTGAGTTTTCCTCCTTATTTGATTGTTGAGCGTTTTATCTCACTGATATTAGACCGCCTAAAAGCCGTGTTATTTTACATCATTTCGGCAGTCTGATCCCAATTTAATTAATTATGAAATGGTATTATTCGGTATTTTTTAAAACAACTAAAAACCCCTCCAGCCCCCCAATCTTTCTGGGTTTTTGCTGCCGTTTTCACCGCATTCCATCAGGGGAATTCCCCTATAATCTTTTTAAAAATAAACATTATTTGGCAAATTGTCAAGGGAAAAATCATTATACTCAACGCCACCCTAAATTAAGGTGTTTATTATTCTATTTCAACAAAATCAACTTCCGGGTCTGTGAAAAATCACCCGCTTGAATCTGATAAAAATAGATTCCTGATGAGTGACCAGATGCATCCCAGCTTATCAGGTGGTAACCTGCAGGCTGATGTTCATTAACTAATGTGGTTACTTCCCGCCCCAGGATGTTGAATATTTTCAGGGTTACTTCAGATTTCTTGGGAAGGCCATATTTGATGGTGGTGATGGGGTTGAAGGGGTTGGGGTAGTTATGATGAAGAACGTAAACATCAGGCAGGATAAATCCTTCATCTGCAATCCCAAGCTCATATACGTGAACGGTAAAACTATCACTCCAGAAAAAATAACCTTCACTGGCGATGGATATATGTATAGGAATATCCCTGCCAACTGGGCAGTTCTCACTGATGGTCATGGTGTAGAAACCGGTATTAGTGGCAACTTCACCAGGGGGGATGTCACCGAAATAATTCCAATTGGGTAGACCAGATACGCAGGTGTCATTAGTGCTTTGTTCTGCAGTGATGAACAAAGCCTCCGTCGTGGATCCATCATTCCTTAGTGTTATCTTGTACAACATATAATCACCCGGATTGGGAATTGTGTCAGAAGAATAAAACGTCATCCCATCATAAACAACTGGACCGATGGTGGTGAAATGTTCTTCACTAGAATAAGTTGTAATCGATTCATCTGAATCAGTCGTTCGAAGTTTAATATCAAAATAGTCTTCATCGAGTTCATCTAACCATTTTATTCCACCAAAGATGTTATCAGAAGCAAGACTATCATTATGTAAACCGTCGTCGAACAACTGCAATGAATCTTGAAAAGTAGAATTTTCACCTTGGATTAATGCGTGGACTGTTACCTGATGATTCTCCGGATTGCTAATTTGAGCGATGAGTTTAAGTGTGTCGCCCTGCTGCGGTCGTATATATTTTGGATAAACTTCCATTAATTGTCCAAAAGCGACTGTAGTATAAGGATTCTTATACCACACAACACTGCCTATAGCTGGCACTATTACATCGTTAATTTCGTCTCCATCTACGTCTACAACAGCGAATACTCGGGGTCCGTCCAAGTTTGCATCTATGGTATGTTTAGTCCAAGTGGGGTGATTATTTTCATACCATACAACACTAGCCCCAGAAAATCCACCTACTATTACATCCATTGTATCATCGCCATCGACATCTGTAACATATGGCCAAGTGGCTCCATCCAAGGTTGTGTCAATTATATGTTTTGTCCAATTAGGGTGATTATTCTCATACCATACAACATCACTTCCGCTAAAATATGGTCCACCAGTCGTTGCCACTATGTCCATTGTACCATCCCCATCAATGTCACCACTATTTAGACCAAAAGCATTATTAAGACTATTATCAATCGTGTAATTGGTCCACGATAGTCCATTGTCTTCAGTTTTATACCAAACAACTTTATTTGCATTAACCATAGTTACTACTAAATCAAGGAGTCCATCGCCGTCAATATCGGTAACGTTTAGAGATGGAGCTCCAGTTGCACCTGATTCGATGATATGTTCAGTCCAATTAGGGTGATTGTTCTCATACCAAACAATATCACCGCCAGAATCTCCACCAGGTGTTACTACATCAAGTGTATCATCGTTGTCTAAATCGGCAACCTGCATAAAATCAGCATTATACGTGTTTTCATCTATGATATGTCTAGTCCAGGTTGGGTGATTATTTTCATACCAAACCATTTTTCTCGCAGTGTATAATGATGCTACGACATCCAGGGTATTGTTGCCATCCATATCGCCACTAAACGCAAAAGTCACTCCCCATGCATTTGAATCTATGGTATGTTTAATCCATTGAGGGAAATTATTCTGATACCAAATTAGTTTGCTGTTAACCCAATCTGTTACTATCAAATCCAGTTTGGTGTCACCATCCAGATCAGCAACATCTACCGATACAGCTACATTAATGTTATCATCAATAATGTACTTTTGCCACTGCCCATAAGCTGGTTTAAAAACACCTAGTAGTGTTCCTAATATGAGGGCTACAAAGAAGTATACAGTAATGCGGTTAACTTTTTTAGTTGCTATAACACTTTTCATCTTTTCATCCTCCTATAAAAAAATGCCAAATTAGCAACACAAACGAGGGACGCTCCCTTTTTTTATTAATATTATTAATTTAGGGGAAAGATGCAAGAGTTTTTCTCACTTTTTTTACCCCGGAATGAAACGGATTAGGCACAAAATCTTTTAAAATCGAGGGGGGGTAAAAATTATAAAAATTTTTCCGGGGATTATTATTTAACAAAAAATCCCTGAAAGCATTTACTGGGTATATTATTCCGGTCGATAAACCAATAATAGCCCTACCACATTCTATTGGCGAACAGGGGTCGTTTTATGAGGAAAACCAGTTCCGAATCAGATCTATTTGGAATTAGTTTGTCTTATCTTTATATTACAAAATTAACGGAAAAGAATCAAGGAAAATATTTCAAAAAACAAAAAGCCTACTCAAGATGAATGAATAGGCCTTGTTTCATAAAAATAGTAGAATTTTGGTAGAATTGACCCTTGTTTTATAGCTAAAACCATCTATATTTAATAGAATTGACCTGGATACAACCCGGTTAGGGTTCTGGAACCGATTCCTTCCTGCTCCCGGCGGATGTTGTCATCCGCTCAGTCGGGCGCCTGACCGATCTTAGCAGGCGGGTCTTTGGCGGGCAGGCAACATCCTCGACGAGCACGGGTCCAGATTTTAATC
>JADHWK010000054.1 GCA_016783505.1 Candidatus Zhuqueibacterota bacterium
CGGTTGAAGTGCCACTGTATTTGAGCAATGGGAGCAATATTCTTTCCTTTGAAGGATTGTTTACTTTCAATCCAGAGCATTTGGTTTTTGATGATTTAACCTGGTCAGAATTGTTAGATGGTTTTACCATTGAGACAAATGCTGAGACAGGCGAAATAAAAGTTGCCGGGGCAGGATCTCTTTCCGATGGTCAGGAAGGGGTTTTTGCCACATTGCAGTTTACAGTGAATGAGAACTTCAACGATAACGAGACAACCGTAATCCTTCAGAGACTTCGCTGGAATGAGGAGCCTGTGATGGAAGATGTTGCCACGGCAACGTTAGGGGTTTTAGGGATTAATGACAACCTTGCAGATATTCCAACCGAATTTGCGTTGTATCAGAACTACCCAAATCCCTTCAATCCGATAACCACCATAAAATACGGACTTCCAAAGGGGTCAAAGGTAACCCTGAAGGTATTTGACATCCTCGGGCGGGAAGTGGCCACCTTGGTTAATGAGCATCAAGCTGCCGGTTACCAGCAGGTAAGCTGGGATGCCACCGGCCATTCGTCAGGGATCTATTTTTATCAAATTCAAGCGGGTGATTTTCAAAAGATTCGGAAGATGATCTTGCTGAAATAATGTGAATAGTCATCTTGGGCAATGATATGGATGCTTGAAATCCTCGATACAAACTTAAAAAATGGGCGATATTCTCGCCCATTTTTTTAATTTATCCTTGACATTTTTTAAAGGTTTCTTTATATTGAAGGTGGTGACGAAGGCCGAAGATGATGATTTGTATTGTTACTCGCTGTTTTCCGATTGGTTCAAACGAGTATGGGATTAAAAAAAAGTCTTGAGAAAATATTGCAGTTTTTGATTATTGGCCTTATCTTTTTTTTTCTGGTACGGAATGTGTATCAGAACTGGGGACAGGTACGCCAACATGAATGGGATTTTAATTATCTCCCATTGGTAGTTTCTTTTATTGCTTTGTTCTTCGGGCTTTTTTTAATGGTCGTAATCTGGAGGCATATCTTAAAGAAATTGGGCAGTCCACTTCAGTTTAAAAAATCCTGGAGAATCTGGTGGTATTCCAACATGGGGAGATATCTGCCTGGTAAAGTTTGGCAGGTCTTAGGTATGGTCTATTTGTGCGGACAGGAGAACATTCCTAAGGCCAAGTCTGCCACGAGCATAGTTATAGCCCAGGCGGTTTCAATACTCTCCGCCTTTTTTTTGATGGGTTTTTATGCCCTGTTCGCCAGCGTAGAAAATTTTCCCCAGGTCACCTATCTCCTTTTTTTGTTTATCCCTTTAGGATTGGTAGCCATCCACCCCTCTGTTCTTCAATGGGTGATAAACAAGTCTTTGAAAAAATTGAGAAGGGAGCCTATCGTACTAAATATCAAGTTTAGCGACATGGTTTCACTTTTCGTTTTTTACCTTGTAGGCTGGGGGGTCTACGGGACGGCCTTTTATTTTTTTATCAATTCAGTTCACGACCTCTCTGCGGCTTTGATTCCGGCGATAATCTGCATTTTTGCAACGGCTTACACCCTGGGTCTGCTCTTTTTTTTAATTCCAGGGGGATTGGGTATTAGAGAAGGTCTTTTAGCCACCCTTTTAAGCACATATATACCCCTGCCCATAGCTACTGTGATTGCGCTTTTGTCTCGAATTTGGTTCACTGCGGCTGAATTGGTCTGCCTCGGTTTTGCACTGAAAAGATAAAATGGCGAAAAAGAAGAGAAAAGCGGCTAAAACTGAAGAGAAAAGGGTTACCCGTCATGTAAAACCATCGATTTTTAACCAGAAATCTCGCACTTTTGATCTGTTAGCTATCGGTGGCTTTTTAGTTTTAGTGGTGGTTCTGTTCAGGGAGTTTCTGTTTTCTGACGGTATGCTCTTTGGAACCGATACCATCGCTGCCGGGGTAATGTTCAGAACCTTTTATGCTAATTTTGTGCGGCAATTTCACCAAATGCCTTTATGGCAGCCTTATCTGCTTGGTGGTATGCCCTTTGTTGATGCCATGCACGGGGATACCTTCTATCCCTTGGCCTTTTTGAAGTTTTTCATTCCCATCCACAGGGCTTTGGGGCTTAAGCTGGTGCTGAGCATCCTTCTTGCTGGTGTTGGTATGTATTACTATATCAAGTCTCTGGGTATTGACAGAAAGGTGGCTTTTTTGGGGGGGGTGGTTTATCTATTGGCCGCTGATCTTGTGACTTTAGTTTATGCGGGGCATGATAGCAAGATATACATTATGTCCCTTCTTCCCTTTGTTTTTATGGTTCTGGAAAAGGCACTTGGAACGGGTAGGTTTATCAATTTCACCTTATTGGGTGGTTTAATTGGGCTAATGATTTTATCCTCCCATATGCAACTTGCCTACTATAGTATGTGGGCAGTGGGCCTGTATTTTCTTTATCGCATTATTTGGAGTATAAAGAAGAAAGAGGAGAAAAAGTTAATATTTAAGATAAGCATATTCTTTATTCTGGCCTTAATTATTGGTGTTGGATTTGGCCTGGTGCAGTTTTTATCCCCTTATCCCTATCTGGGGAACTTCTCCAAGAGGGCCGGTCCGGAGAGAAGCACTTATGAATGGGCGACCTCGTGGTCCATCCATCCCGAAGAGGTAGCCTCTCTGGTGGTTCCAGGATTTGTCAACTTTCTTGATGATTACTGGGGGAAGAACCCTTTCCGCCTCAACTGTAGCTACCTGGGAATCCTCCCCCTCTTTTTCTCTATTTTGGCCATATTCTACTTCAGGGACAGAAGGGCCATAGTATTCTCGTGTTTGGGCCTTCTGATGTTGATCAATGCCCTGGGGGCTACAACCCCTTTTTACAGGATCTTTTACCATCTGGTCCCTGGGGTGAAGAAATTCAGGGCCTGTGGGATGAGTATGTTTGTTTTCTCTTTTTTGATGGTTGTGGTAGGTGGAATAGGATTGAATAAGGTTATCCACCTTAATTTGGATAAAGTAAAGCGGGAGAAGCTTATCAAGGGCTTAGGAATTGCCCTTGGTGTCTTTTTGGGATTGATGTTGCTAACCTTGATTGCCGGGAGTTCCCTCCTTTCTATCTGGAAGTCGGTCTTCTATTCGCAAATCTTGCCTGATAAGGCCCAGATAATGCGGGAAAATCTACCCAACTTCAAGCGTGGTTTCTTTATCTCATCCCTCTTTTTGAGTGGGGGCATTTGGCTGACTATTTCCAAGTTAAAGGGTAAATTCTCCAATCAGGTTTTTCTCTTTACCCTGGTTCCCATAGTGATCATAGACCTCTGGAGGATTGATACCAAATTCGTCAAAGTTGTTGACTTCCAGGGGTATTTCAGGAAGGATTCGGCCATCGAGTTTCTGCAGAAAGAAAGGGAGCCTTTCCGCTGTTTCCCCCTACCAGGAACATATCCCTATAATCATCTGGCGCTCTTTGGAATTGAAGAGGTTGCTGGTCATCATGGGAATGAATTGAGATGGTATGATGAATTCGTTGGGGGGAACTATTTGACCAATTTAACCTATAGATTACAAAAAAACGATATAGGCGGTAACCCATTTTTAAACTTGCTGAATGTCAGATATCTGCTTTATCGTCCCGAGAAGAATGAACCGGTGAAGCTAATCAAAAACAGAGGTTATCTCCCCCGAGCCTTTACCGTCTCCAGGTATGAGGTTCTTCAAGGGAAGGAAGGGGTGTTAAGTCGGATCAAGGATCCAAATTTTGATTACCGGAATACGATCATTTTGGAGGAGGATCCACAAGTCAATATTGATCCACAGGATACAACGGGTTCACCTGGGAAAGTGGAAATCTTTGATAACAGGATAAACAGTTTTAAGGTTAAGGCAGATATGAAGAGGCCTGGTTTTCTCTTCCTGAGCGAGAACTACTACCCGGCCTGGAGGGCTTGGGTTGATGGCAAAGAGACAAAAATCTACCGGGCAGACTATACTTTCCGGGCCGTCTATCTGGATGAGGGTAAACATATAGTCAGATTTGTCTTCGACTCTAAACCATATATGATTGGGAAATGGGTGAGCATTTTGACACTCATTTTTATCATCGGCTGTATAGCTTGGGAGCTTAAAAGGTCCCGTAAACTAGCTAAGCTCCGCCTCCCTGACAGGGCAGGCAAACCGAGGAGGGGGGGAACAACATAAATTGGGCAAAGCTCTAATATGCCCTATTTTGCCATTTTAGCTCTGTGAATGCCTTTTCACCCTTTAATATAGTCGTCAACAGATGTAATGGACTTCAAGGGTCAGTATCTCTACTGACTGTATCTTGGATGGAAAGGCAGGCCCTTATTCTGAAAGCGATTCCCCTTCTCCCTGTAATTTTTATGGGGACACGACGTAAAAATTCTTTCATTCATCAGACAATTTCCTGCGTTAAGGATGAAGAATTAATTACGCATTTGGGGCTGGAATATTATGATTGATTTTAAAGCTAGCAAGAAACCGAGGGTATTGGTTATTGGTGGTGATAAATGTCCCCATTACTTTCCCCCCGGAAACCATTGTCATGCCTGACTGATAGGAATAAATTCCTATGCTAAATCTGAGAAAGTATGTTGAAACATACTGTTATTAGTCCAGAAGCTTCGGAATACAAAAATGCAACCTCAGAAGAAAGTTGGCCTTGCCTTGAGCGGGGGGGCGGTGCTGGGGATCGCCCACCTGGGAGTGATCAAGGTGCTGGAGGAAAACGAAATCCCCATCCACTGTGTGGCCGGGACCAGCGCCGGGTCGCTGGCCGGGGCTTTTCTGGCCGCCGGGTATACCTCTTCCCATCTTTGGGATCTGGTCAAAGACCTCTCCTGGGGGAAAATCGGACGGGTGACCGTGCCCAGAATGGGGCTTTTGAACTCTAAACTTTTGCAACGATATGTGGAAAGGAAGTTGGGGAAGATTTCGTTTTCGGGGCTGAAGATGCCCTTTGCCGCGGTGGCGGTGGACATTACCACAGGGGAAGAGATGGTCTTCACCGAAGGGTCGGTGGCCGAGGCGGTGAGGGCTAGTTGCATTATTCCCGGCATCCTCACCCCCCTGGAAAAAGACGGAAGGATCTACGTGGATGGGGGACTGCGGAACTTTCTGCCAGTGGACGTCGCCCGGCAGTTAGGGGCCGATTATGTCATCGCCGTAAAATTGGTCCCTTCCATCCGGAAAAGAAAGAGGCCTGAAAATGTCATTCAGATCATGATTAACTCCTTCGACCTGGTGGTGCGGCGGCTTGGGGAGGGTTCCCCCGGCGGCGACACCAACATTCAGCCCAACCTGGAAGGGCTTAACGCCTATGATTTTGATCAGGCCGAGGAGCTACTCAACCGGGGTGAGGCCGCCGCCCGAAAGGTAATTCCCCAGATAAAACAGGATCTCGAAGGGGTTCCGCTGATCAAGGGGATATGGAAAAGGGTTAAAGAAACATTTACTGTGGGGGACAGGTACCAGGGATGACCCGCCTGACAAGATTGGCGGGCAGGTAACATCCTCGGCGAGCACAGGTGAAAATACTGATGAAGTTTATATACTAAAAAACCAGCAACATTTCGGTGCTGGTTTTTGTTTTTCTATTTTTCTTCTGAAAGTGTTCGTTTGCGTATTTCTTTGTTACAATAGATCAATTAATTACCTCAATTATATAGCCTGATCCCAACTGGTTCACTGGATAAAACTTTGAATGCAGTAGAATCTTTTCACCAATTCCTTTACCAAAAGAAATGTCAAAATATTTATAAATTGGGTAAACAATTGAACCAAACAATGCACCAGTTAAGGCAGTAGGTAGAATATCACCTGCTTTTAAATCCGAAATGCCAAAGTTCTCCTTTTCATCAATAGCATTTTCAATTGTTATACTAGCAAATATTGCTGCACCAATGCCTGCACCGATGAAAATAAACTTCGGTGTTTTGAAAAGATCATCTTTTGTGAATTTTCTATTATATAGGTAAATGGCTTCTACATTTGCTATTGGTATTATTATGGTTGGCTTTTTATTGCTAATAATACGAACATCGTTATTGGGATCTCTATAATTCTCTGGTAAGTTATTAAATTTTTTCCAAGCGTGCGATCTCAAACGAATAAAATCATTATTTATTTCAACAATATTTGCAGTAACAGGGGTTTCAACATACCTACAAATCCCACCTTTACATTCTTGAATCAAAGCATTAGTAGAATAATTCCGATCATTATCTTTCCATTTAATGAAAAGCTGATGCTTCTTTGATATTTCGACTTTTTCATATTTATTTGAAAGGACCAATATGCCTGTATTATATAAAATTATCTGTTGGTGAGAACACCCAATAAATAGGACGGCAAATATTAAAATATTCAAAATGGCGTTTTTTTTCATATTAGTTCTAAATGATCATTTTTACTATAGGAGCCATAATCATTGTCACTTCCCCCGTTCTCTGGCCCACTGGAGATCGAACAGTGGTAGAAGATGCCATTGGGTACCAAAGGGATATTCACCGAATACCAGCTTATATCCGAAGGCCAAACGAAATCTGAGACTCTTGTTCCAGACAATGAGCCCCTTGTGCTCAAAAGCAAAGTCCTCATCTAAGCCTGGTAAGAGAAATACATCGGCATCAATGAGAAAATCTACACGTTTTGTCACATCCCTGAGAACATCAGCTCCAGCATTTACGCCATATCCGTTGTAATACACACCAAGCCGGGAAAAGACGATAGGAAGGTCGATAGTAGTTCGACTATCGAGTTCTCCTGTTTTAATGGCCAAAACAAGCCCTACTTTCACCGTAACCAATGTAGAGCGTCCGAATGACCGACTCAAAATCACCTCGTTCCGTGAAGAAACCATGTGAGGAATTTGAGGTATGTCTGGATCACCAGAAATGATCCCACCCACATCCATATCAGCCAGTGCCTGTATGCCAAACCCCTTTATTCTGAGTTTTCGCAATAAAGGCGTTGGATACACTAAACTATGTCGGGTAGCCATGTACCATTCGTGAAATTGTGAGTGGGAGATCTTGATGGTCACATTGGGAATCAAGAAATCGAGGATGGGGTGGGTAGACCACTCCAGGGATTCGGTTTGGCCGTAGCGCAGCGGTTGGAACATACCGACTTCGAACCGACCCTTGGGGAGGGTATGGGCGGTTCCCGCTGACCAGGGGGCGTTAGTTGGAGCGGCAGTAGCAGCGACACTCACTAGGGATAGAACGTAGACAACACCGGTCAACCTTTTTGTTCTTTTCATGGTGACACCACCAGCCTAGCACTCACCGGTGCATGGTCCGACTGAAAAGCAGCCTGATGTGTAGAATCAGAGCCAGCCACCCAGGTGCCGTTTGTGAACAGGTAATCCAACTTCCGATTCCATGTTGTATTCGTATTGACGACGTTGTGGGTAAAATACCGAGAATTATCCAATAAGTAATCACTTAACGGGACGGCAGGTTGATAACTATCATATAGGTCATTCAGCCATTCTGTTTCATTGCTGAAGTCGCTGCCGTCACGGCAAGAGCCAGGATCGTCTTCAGGGCAACGATCCTCGTCACAATAGTTGGTAGAATCAGAACCCGGGGGAATCTCATTCAAATCCCCTCCTGCTACAAATAAAGCACCGAGTCCCACATTGACATTGTCTAACTCATCTTTGAAGCGGTCAATCTGCTTTTTCTTGGTATCATCTATGGCAAAAGCTGTGGTGTGGGTATTTAGCACATAAAAGTTGTCATGGTTAGGCAGGCCTATTCTGACCTTCAATATATTCCATCTCAGATAAAAGTAGCTAGTCAAGGCGTCCTGATCGGATCTTCTCGGTAAGGCGATACGTTCCGCATCTATAATCTGCCACCGAGATAATATTGCTGATCCCTCGTTCATCCTCCCCAGTCCATCGCTGGGAATGAATTGTACCTTCCATACGGAAGCGAAAGCGCCGTAATTCAAGTCTGTACGATCAAGCAGCCACTGCATCTGATCAACATACGCGCTGCGCTTGGAATCCACATCTACTTCTTGCAGGAGGACGATGTCAGGATCAACTTGGTTAAGGTAATCCGCCAGATCTTCCAGATGACTGATCACCTCATCTTCGGTCATCAGCACCCGGTCACCACAAGCATCAACAAACCAAGGGATACGTGCAGCAGCAAACCTGATATTCCACGTCATAACGAGCAATGTATCCGGTCTTGTTGGCGGTGCAGTCATATCCGCTGCCTTGTATAATACCGCATCTTCAAGATCTTCAAACCGGGTAGCAATAGGCTCGCAAGACCAAAAGAGTAAACTGGGCAAGAGCAGCAAGAATGATATTTTGAATAGGCTAAATTTCATACGGCATTTGTAAAATTGTCGGCAAAATTGGATGATATTGAAATGTTAAGGGAGTTAAAATGGACAATTTTTGGCCAATTGACCCTGTTTTTATAGCTAAAATCACTTGATCAAGAGTCAGTTACTCTGCCCAATTGATTTAAGCAGGGATAAAATCTCACTTCAACAAAACCATCTTCCTCACCTTCTGAAACTTCCCTGCTTGAATTTGATAAAAATAGATTCCAGACGAGTGACTGGTAGCAACCCAGTTGATCTGATGGTAACCGGCAGCCTGAAGTTCATCAATCAATTCCAATGTTAAATTTCTATAACCTCTCATACTATTCATTCTAGATATAGAAGGCGCCTTTTGAAGGACTCTTCCAAAACGCCAATAAAAAAGACAATAAAGACTTTGATTATAATGGGATTGATTAGGATATTACTTCTGATGAATTTTTTTATAATACTAATAAATTGAGCCGGACTATAAAAATCTTTTACAATTCGTTTTGTAATGGACCAGAGCCGTGATGGAGGGTATTGATCAGAAAATACTCTCCCTCTCCCACCTATATAATACCCAGGTGTATTCTCTACAATCTTCCTAAGGGGCGAGTATTTAAGAGCACGTAATCTACTGTGACTTAAGAAATCTAGCCCTAGAGATTTAGCAAAAGAAGATATTGCAAGCATATCTTCCTCTTCTTCTCCAATATAGCCGATGATAAAATAACCAACATGTATAAAATTAAAATTTCTCAAAACCTTAAAAGCTTCTTTTACTCCCTGGATGTTAAAACCTTTTCCAATACGTTGAAGTGTCTTATCTTGTGCCGACTCTATACCATAGGATAGTACACGAAAACCTGCCTTCCACATCTTTTCCAGAATTTCTGGATGATGAGCTACATCAATCCTTAATTCTACCATAAATATTTTCTTGACTTGCTGAGCAATCAAGAGGTCGCAGATTTTCTCTATCCTCTTGATATCAACATCAAAACTATCGTCGGAAAAGATAATTATATCAGCAGGAATAATCTTTATCTCTTCTACCACTGACGCCGCAGAACGGCCAGACCATTCTCTTAATTCTCCTAAAGGATTTAATCTATGAGTACAGAATTCGCACTTAAAAGGACAACCCCTTGAGCTCATTACAGTATCGATACCAAAACTCAAACCTAATGGAGTTCTATGTTGGTAGCTATATCTTCTCAGGGAGCGGTCAGGATAAAGTTCTAACACCTGTGAAAGAGCTCCTGAAGGATTGTGAATAACCTTCCCTGATCGATGATAAGAGATTCCATCAATTTCTGATAAAGGTTTTCCTGAAAAGATATCTCCTATAATCTCTTCCCCATCCCCTCTAACAATAATATCTATGCGAGGGTTAGTTTCTAAGTACTTTTGCACATTCTCTGTAACATGGATTCCTCCTAAAATCACAGTCACGGCTTGTGGGATTTGGTCCAGAAGACTTATAGCAATCTTTCTTTGATGAGGCCAGTTAATGCTTATCCCTATTACATCCGCATCTTGAAGAAATTCAGAGATTGTTTCTTTTTCATACCTCATATCAATTACTGTAATTTTTTCTACTAGGTTCTTAACTGCAGTGGCAATATACTCTAATCCTAAAGGAGGAAAGAGATCGTTATAATGTAATCTCTTAAGTTTTTCATATGGATAAATAAAGAGTGCTCTTCTCCATCTTCTCACAACAATTCCTTTCCTCTTTTACACCTCACCAACATTTACTATTACCATTGGCGAGGTAGGTAGTTCAAAGCGATTCAAAAGAGAACAAATTTTGAGATATTTTTAAAGATGCAAAAGTTTTTTCACTTTTTTACCCCGAGTTGAAACTGGTTAGGCACAAAACCTTTTGAAAGTCAGGGGACAACAAGGTCCATGATTTTTTCGTTGATAATATATCAACAAAAAACCCCATCCAGTCTTTCCGAACCATCAGGGGTCAAGAATTTGTAGTTGGCATTTCATGGGAAAAAAAAGCTCCCTGAAAGCTTTAGCTGGGGAAACTATTTCGGTTGGCAAACCAAGAATAGCCCTATAACAAGTAACAGCTTAACAGAGGTAGTCTTTAAGAGGCTAACCAGTTCAGAATCAAGTTCCGTTGAATCTGGTTTACCATCAATAGTTTAATGAATTAATTTTTAATAGTCAAGAAAATAATTCATAAAATTGGATTTTTGGTTATTTTTTTCTATTGCTTAATTGTTTCTTTTTCTTTATATTTTTTCAATTATTTTAACTAATTCCAGAGGAGAGATGGTAGCCTTACGACATCGCTTCCTTAAATGGTACCTGTTGTTGACCTTGCTGGTTATGATGGGCGGTTGCCTGTATGCGGATTATCAATTCCTGGGCAACGTCCAATCATATAAGCGGGTCAAGTATGGGATTCTCCTTGAGTGCGATGGGGCAAGGGTCTTAATATCGGTTTTGGCCCCGGATCTGATCCGGGTTCGACTGGCCCCGGAGGGGACATTTCTTGGGGGATGTTCTTATGCAATGGCTAAACAGGATTGGCCCCCCACCGATTCTTCAGTTAAGGAAGAAGAACAGGAAATTATCATTACGACTACAGAACTTTCTTTACGGATTGCCAAATCCCCCTGCAGGCTGGGATTTTTTGATCGGGACGGTGACTTGATCAATAAAGACCATGATGCCTTTGGCATGGGCTGGGACGGCCAGAGAGTCATCTGTTACAAGAGAAGACTAAAGGATGATGTCGGGGATGAAAAGTATTACGGGCTGAGTGAGAAGACCCGAGGGTTTGAGAAGTAGGGAAACCTCTACACTATGTGTAACTCGGACATTCCGGGCTATGATTACCGTACCGACCCCCTCTATCAGTCTATCCCCTTTCGGGAAAAGGAGATCCCCTGCGACGTCCTCTACTTAGACATCCACAACATGGACGGGTATCGGGTGTTCACCTGGGACCCGGTTCGCTTTCCTAAACCGAAGAGGATGCTCTCCGATCTGGAGAAGATGGGCTTTAATGTGGTGGTGATCATTGATCCCGGGATTAAGGTTGATCCCGATTATTGGGTCTATCAAGAGGGTATAGGGGGGGACTACTTCTGCAGCTATCCCGATGGAAAACCGTTCTCGGGGGAGGTCTGGCCGGGGGAATGCCACTTTCCCGATTTTTCTTCCCCCGCGGTCAGGGAGTGGTGGGGTGGGCTATACAAGGGGCTCATCGCCCAGGGGGTGGACGGCTTCTGGAATGACATGAACGAGCCATCCGTGTGGGAGGGAACGTTTCTGGAAGTGGTCTTGCACGATGATGGGGGCCGTGAATCGAGCCATGCCAGGGTTCACAATGTCTACGGGAAGCTGATGGCCCGGGGGACGTATGAGGGTATGCGTAAGCTTAGCCCCGATCACCGGCCTTTCGTGCTGACGCGGGCCGGCTTTGCCCGCACCATTGACGCCCGGATCAAGACCACCTGCCTGGTCTGTCCCCCCGATGACCATCCGGAGGACGTGTGGTGTGCGTGGGAATTTATGATTTAGTCTAAGTTGCAAATTATTCTTGATTCTTTTAAAATGATTCATTATATTTCTGTTAAAGGACAAATTCGTCTAAAGTCGGAAACAGGATGTTCTGGGATCAACTCATAGAGGTAGCTCGCCAACAACAGTTACCCCTCGCTACCGTAATAACCGAACTTCTCCATACGATTATTCTAAATGTTCTTTATTCCCAGGAGGAAAGCCTGAATCTGGTCTTTCAAGGGGGAACGAGTATCCACCTTTTGCACGGGGGGTACCGATACTCCCAAGATTTGGATTTTGCCGGAGGGGAAATGTCAGGGGAGAAAATCGAAAAGCTGATGCAGAAATCCAGATCCCAGATCGAAAAGTGGATCATTCAATGCCTGGGAATGGGAAAATGTGAATGGAAGCTCCCCAAAAAGGGGAATAAACAACGTATGTTTTCCTGGTGGCTTTTCTATCGAAAGAATGGTGAGAGGCGTCCATATAGGATTAAAATGGAATTCACGACCTGTCCCGTCTATCAGATTCAAATAATGCCCATTCGTACCGAATATGGGTTACCCTTCCCTTTACCCCTAATCAATGGATTGGGTCCCGTGGAGCTGTTGGCGGAAAAGATCAGCGCCATTGCCGGACGCCCTTTTATTAAAGGGAGGGATTTTTTTGATTTGTGGTTTCTTAGTGAAATAAAAAAGGCCGCACTCAATTTTAATTTGGTACAAAAGAAATTCAATGATTATCAGACGCCCGATCCCATCGGTCGCCTGCAAAATCGGATGACACAATGCGGGGTCGAGAATATTTGGATAGAAATGAGTCAATCTTTACCGGTGCGATACCGCCGCCAATTTGAAAAAAACCAATATCAAGACATTCTGAAAACTTCAAGGAAAATTATTAAGAGTGTCCTACGGACATTGGGTACAAATTAAACCATTTTTATTGATCTTTCCAAATCTAGGATAGAATATGGGTGGCAAAATTTTTACCCAAACCAAATGGATTGAGGAATTACGGAAAGGTAGGCCCGTTTTTTCGCTACCCGAGTTGGTTCGCATTACGGGACTACCCCCTGCTTCGGCCCGGCGAGCGGTTTCCAGATTGGTAAAAAGGAGATTTCTGATCAAGTTATCCAAGGGACTATACGGCAATGCCTTTGCCCATCTAAGCCTGGAACAGGTGGCGGGGATGCTTTATCCCCCAGCCTATATTTCTGTGGAAAGTGCCCTTTTCACGCACGGTGTGATAGATCAGACGCCCCACATAGTCACCTGTATAACTCTCAACAAAACAAAAACCTTCCGTACGGCTTTGGGGGAAATTTTGTATTATCATATCAAGTCCGGACTCTTCTTCGGGTTTCACCCCCAGGATGGGCTTGTCCTGGCAGGACCAGAAAAAGCGGCCGCGGATTATGTATACATCAAGCGCCAGAACGGCTTGTTCCCCGACCTAGATGAATGGAACTGGGGGAATTTGGATCTATTAAATTTAAGGGAAATCCTGAAATCCTATCCAAAATCGGTCGAAAAACATATCATGGAATTTGCTCATTGAGTCGAAAGGTAACAGTTCAGCCACAGAGACACCAAGACACTAAGGAGTAATTTGTTACTGCATAGTTGCAGAATCAGAAAAAAAACTGATTGCTGAACGCTCGTTTAGTTCCATGATATTCTGTGGTAAACTGTTACATCGAAAGAATCGCTAATTGGAGATAGGTCATGCCAGAATTTCGTCAGAATTTAGCTACTAAGGAGTGGGTTATAGTGGCTACCGAACGGGCCAAGAGGCCCCAGGATTTTCAGAAAAAGGGGGAGGCCCCCCCCTTTTTGCCCCCCCACAAGCCCAACTGTCCTTTCTGTATTGGCAACGAAGAACAAACCCCGCCGGCCGTTTTCACAATTACCAGAGACGGCCGCTGGGGGGTGAGGGTGGTGCCCAACAAGTTCGCCGCCCTCAAGCCCGACCTGGCCACCACCCGGACTAACGTCGGTAAATTTCTTCAGGCCAAGGGGTTCGGGGTGGCCGAGGTGATCATTGAAACTCCGGAACACCATAAGACCATTGCCACCCTGTCGGAAGGAAAAGTGGAGGACGTGCTCCAAGCCTATCAACATCGCTATCTTGAAATTTCGAAGGTTGATAAGGTGAACCTGATTACCATCTTCAGAAATTTCGGGGTTCGGGCCGGGACATCACTGGAGCATCCTCATTCCCAACTCATCGCTACCCCCATCGTCCCCCCCCACGTGCGCGACCCCTTCCGGCAGGCGATGCTGCATTATGACGAGCATGGCTCCTGCGTCTACTGTGATATGGTTGCCGAAGAATTGCGACAGGGGGAGCGGATCGTTTTGGAATCAGAGCATTTTGTGGCCCTCTGCCCCTTTGCCGCCCGGACGCCTTTTGAAACTCGGGTGTACCCCAAGGCCCATAAGGCTAGTTATGGTTCCATCAGTGAAGATGAGAGGGGCGATCTGGCCGGGCTGTTGAGGGCGGTGATGGGGAAACTGCGCACCGGATTGGGAAATCCAGACTACAACTATATTATCCGTTCTTCCCCCATCGGTGATGAAAACGTGCACTACTTACACTGGT
>JADHWK010000055.1 GCA_016783505.1 Candidatus Zhuqueibacterota bacterium
GTAGTGGAGTTGCTTCGTCCCCTTGGTCTCCCATCAAGGTCAACTCGGGTGTTGGACTTGGGCTGCGGGAAAGGCGCAGTAGCAATCACTTTGGCTCGGGAATTTGGCTTCCAAGCCCTGGGGGTTGATTTCTTTGAGCCTTTTATACAGGAAGCCAGAGAGCGTGCGCAAGAAATGGGTGTTGCCAGCCGGTGTCAATTCGTGTGCGCCGACATGCGCGACGCGCTCGGTGAAGCCAGGGATTTCGATGTGGTCATCTACGCTTCCATCGGCGGAGTGCTTGGGAAGTTCGATCAATGCGTGGCAAAACTGAGGCGGTGCGTCCATCCCGGCGGCTACATGCTCATTGACGACGGGTTCCTCGCCGATCCCGAGAAGGTCGAAAGCCCTTGGTACGAGCATTGTGCCACTCACCAAGAGACACTGCGTCGGCTAACAGCGAATGGCGATATTCTTCTGCGCGAAGTAATCATCCCAACGGATGATGTTAAGGCGCTTAATCGGAAGTCTACAGAACTCATCCGCAGGAGAGTGGAGAAGCTAGCGAAATTACACCCGGAGGCCGCTGATTCTCTTTTCTGGTATGTGGAGAAGCAGGAGCGCGAGAGCGAGATAATGGAGACAGCGGTGACCAGTGCAGTGTGGCTCCTCCAGCGGGCTTGAGAACCCAAGGGTTTCATTTATCCTGTCAGTTAAGGAAACAAACCAACACGATAGGTGATAAATCAAAGATGCATTTGGAACAATTTTTATCTTAGAGGAGAGCGATGCCCTTCTGTCCTGAGTGTAAGAGCGAATATGTGGAAGGGGTTTCCGTCTGTGCCGAATGTCAAGTGGATCTGGTTGATCAATTGCCAGAGGAGGATTACGGTCAACCCGATGAAGTGAAGTGGGTTCCCCTGCACGAACTGCCGGGGACGGTTTACGCCGAAATGGTACAGGAGGTTTTGGAACAGCGGGGCATCCCTTCAGTTCTACGCACCGACGGCATCGGCACCGCCTACGGGGTGTGGGGTACGGTTCCCTTTGCTAAAGGGGTGAGGATCCTGGTGCCCGAAAGCCGGTACGAAGAAAGCGAGGACATTTTAAAACAGATGTTGGATCATATTTAATCTATTGTTCCATCATTGAATCTATATCTTCTTATTATATTATTATAGTGGCGCAGGTTTCGAAAGAAACCTGAGTATCCTTACCGATTTATCGGTTTTTAAACCGTTAAAACGGTTAGGCAGTTTTTAATGCATTTTTTGGCCCCACGAATAAATTCGTGGGCTGTTAAGGTGTATAATTCCGAATTCGGGATAAACTAATTTAGAATTATTAAGTTTTTAAATTCATGAAAGGAGTTCTAATGACTGAGATTGTCGAGGTTTTCGCCAGGGAAGTCTTGGATTCCCGGGGGAACCCCACCGTTGAGGTGGAGGTTGTTTTAGAAGGGGGGGCGGTGGGCAGGGCCGTCGTTCCTTCGGGGGCCTCCACCGGCCAGCACGAGGCTTTGGAGCTGCGGGATGAAAACCCGTCCCGCTACGGCGGAAAAGGGGTGCTGAAAGCGGTGGAAAATGTGAACGAGACCCTCGCCCCCGAGATCGTGGGCGAGGACGCTACTTTCCAGGCCGACATTGACCAAATCCTGCTGGAATTAGACGCCACTGAAAACAAAAATAAGCTGGGGGCCAACGCCATCCTGGGGGTTTCCTTAGCGGTATGCAAAGCGGCCGCCGAGGCCGTGGGTCTGCCTCTGTTCCAATACATCGGCGGTGTCGGGGCCCGGGTGCTCCCGGTGCCCATGATGAACGTCTTGAACGGGGGCGCTCATGCCGACAATAATCTGGACCTCCAGGAATTTATGATCGTCCCAATGGGAGCGGAATCATTTTCCGAAGCCCTGCGGATGGGCGCAGAGACCTTCCATGCCCTGAAGGCTGGGTTGAAAAAGAAAGGCATGACCACCTCGGTAGGGGACGAGGGGGGCTTTGCCCCGGATCTGAAGTCCAATGAAGACGCCGTTTTGTTGATTTTGGAGGCCATTAAAAAGGCAGGTTACAAACCCGGGGAAGACATCTCCATCGCCCTGGATCCGGCGGCCAGTGAATTTTTTGATCAGGATCGAGGGAAATATATCTTGAAATCAGAGGGAAAGGATCTGACTCCTTCGGAAATGGTGGCCTTCTATGCTGATTGGGTCAGAAAATATCCCGTCGTTTCCATTGAGGACGGCTTGGCTGAGGATGACTGGGAAGGCTGGAAGTTGCTGACGAATAAACTGGGAAAGAAAATTCAGTTGGTGGGGGATGATCTGTTCGTTACCAATACGGTGAGGTTGAGGAAGGGCATTCAATTAGGTGCCGCCAACGCCATTTTGATCAAGGTGAACCAGATCGGCACCCTCACCGAGACCCTGGAGGCCATCGAGACGGCCAAACGAGCCGGGTATAGGGCGGTCATCAGCCATCGCTCGGGGGAGACTGAGGACACGTTCATCGCTGACCTGGCGGTGGCGACCGGCGTGGGCCAGATCAAAACCGGGTCGCTCTGCCGGTCGGAACGCATCGCTAAATATAACCAGTTGCTGCGCATCGAGGAAATTCTGGGCGGAGCCGCCCGGTATGGGCTCCCCGATTGATGTGCTAACATTCTTTACAGGGGGAAACCCTTTTGAAAAAGAAACTGACTAAATCTCGCCGTCAGGCCCTCAGCAAAAAACGGATTCGACTCCTAATCGCTTTTGGGGTTCTGACTTTGCTTGTCATCCTGTTTGTTGGCGGGGATCGGGGGCTTTATCAGATCTGGAAACTGTCCCGGGAAAAGAAGCATCTGGAGGAACAAATTGAAGGGCTAAAGCACGTCGAGGCGGAGATGAAAAAACGGGAGAAAAAGCTCCAGGATGACCCGGAATATCTGGAAAAAGTAGCCCGGGAAAAATATGGAATGATCAAAAAGGGCGAGAAAGTCTACCGGGTGGAATGGGAGGAGAAAAAATAATTGTGAGGGGTCGAGGGATGGTCAGGCTGCTGGGATGGTTTCTAGCAGTAATAGTAGGGGTCACGCTTTTCTGGGTTGAACCCCTTTTTTCTATTGCCGGAGAATCCGAAGACACCCGGGATTCCACCGCACTGGTGTTCACTCAGGGAATTGATAGCTACCGCTGGGGGTATCTTTTGGACTATCGCCGGTCTTTCTCTGAGAATTTGGTTATATCAGTCAGGGAAAATTTCAATTCGTCCCTGTTGGTGTCCCGGGAGAAATGGAAAAATGATCAGAAATTGATCGTAGACGTTGATAGGAAACTTTCACCGCTCTTGACTTGGGGAAGCTCATTATCAGGAGGATTGCTTCGGGATCAGCATTCCGGGGAGGAGAATAACATCCGGGAATATACCATCCTTTCCGGTCTCAGCTTTCAACGCTGGGGTCCCTTCAAAGGGAAGTCCCTGGTAGGCTATGGCTGGGACGAACGCTACCATCGGAAAGACCGGGGCGTCACCTATCAGTCAGGTGCTGGCCTTATTCCCCTTTCTCTTTGGGGATATGGTTTTGAGGGATCCTTCTGGACAGAGGGACACCGGCTGGGCCAGAGGCAGGACGAAGATCGGGTATTGACCCTGCGGGTGGGCAGGGAGTTTACCCCAGGTACCCAGATCCAGGTAGACCTGAGGGGACATCGAAAACGGGACGATTACTATATCTCGGATTTACCCATCATTGAGTCACGGGTAGAAAATCTTAAGCACCTGAAGGGTCTGGTCACCTATCGCATCAGACAGCGGGGACGTTTAAACGTGTTCTCTGAGGTGACCATGAAAGACATTGAAGCCACCACTCCTGATAAAGCCAGGGGGAAGGAGGATTTTAAGATCCATAACGGACTGGTCCTTGATCAGGCGTTTTCAAAGGGTAGAGTGAGTTGGGGATTGGACTATCTCGTCCAGAATCAATTCTTTGAGGGCGTTCCGGAGAACGACTTTGAAGCCAAAAAATGGGTGATGAAAGCCCGGGCCGGATACAGGATTTCCGGCTCAGATTCGGCGGCATTTCAGCTACTGACATCGAAATATCAATACGACTCCCCGGATACGGTGACCGAAAATAATGACCGGGACGAACTACGATATTTCGTCAACCTGACGGTAAAGCACCGCTTTAGTCCCTACCTTGTTCTGATAGTAGGGGGAGGGGTAGACCTTTTTCATCGGGTGTATGTCTTCAAGGAGATGAGCGCCAACAACAATTGGAACCGGGTGTTCAGGTTTTCGCCCCAGGTTTTCTATAACCCCTCCCCCCGTTTTTCAGTTATCAACCGGTTCGGGGTGCTGGCCAATTATACTACCTATGACTTCGAACTGACCTCTGATGTACAGAGCTACCTCTTCCGCCAGTTTTCATGGGAGGATTCGACCACCTTTCTGTTTACTAAAAAGTGGGGTTTGGGTCTAATTTATCTTTTAGAACTTGAGGATACCGGTAAGCTACTCTGGGAGGAGTGGGTCCAGGAATTAGGGGTAAAAAGGAGAAGCCAATCCTTGAAACTGGCCCTGAAATTCCAGGGAGAAAGGGGGCTGGGTCTGTCATCGGGATTGGATTTTTATCTGCGGGAGGAGTGGTTTCCAGCGACCGACTCTGGTAGGGGGCAGAAATTTCAGGAGATTCGGGGCCTGGGCCCCACCATTGGTTTAAAATACGTCTACGGCGAATTGATCAGGGTTGAACTGGCGGGGGTTCACCGTAAGGTCCACGATCAACAGCGGGGTGAATATTTACAGACCTTTGTGGATTTTAACTTCCGATGGTTCTTTTAGCCGTCTCTCAGGAGTATTCCCGAAGACTAATCGTCCCTTAGGGCCTAGACAGCCAAAGGTTCCATCTTTTAAGGTAATGCCCGGAGGAATAATTTTCCCCCTTTCCTTATTCTCCGTTGGCTGTGGGCCAAGACGGCCGCCCTGGTGATCCTAACGTTAATCATGGGCAAGTGAGGGATCTCTAAAGTAATCTGGAAGAATGGAGGGGAAATTTCAATCTTTAGGCCGGACAAAATTAAGGTTGATTTGATTCATTTTTTTTTGTATATTTAGTTGAAATAAAAAAAAACAAAGGAAGGGAGAGTGATATTCTTCTATGACCCACATCAAGATTCGGGAGACTGAGAGTTTTGAAAAGGCCTTTCGGCGGTTTAAAAAGGCGTGTGAAAAGTCGGGTTTGATGAGGGAGGTTAAGAAACATCAGCGGTACGAGAAACCCAGCGAAAGGCGGAAGCGGAAGGCCAATATGGCCCGAAAGAAGTTGCGCCGGATGATGATGGAGGCGAGTTCCCCCGGGCCGATGCGGATGCGCAATGAAAATTGGCCCAGAATGCCCACTAATCACAGAACTTAGCCCCTACCGGGAAAATTAACCGATCAGTCGGGCGCCTGACCGATTTGTAGAATATCGGAAACATTTTGAGAGGGACGAGTGGGGGAACGGGTGATGGTGATAAAAAGAGAAGTTAGCAGCTTACTTATCCAGGGTTATCGGTAATCAGTAAAATACTGATTATTGATTACCGTTTCCTTGTCACCCCCTCTCCTGTTTCCCTTCAGAAAAAATCTTCCGATAGGAATCCCGTTGGAAGGGGATTATTTCTTTGAGTTGGTGGGGAGGCGTCTTTGGGGATTAGTGATTTGAGGATGGTAAGAAAGATGGTAAACTTAAGGGGCGGAGTCAACTGAGAGACTTCGCCTTTTATGTTTCATACCACAGATAATCACGGAATAAAACAGAAAAAGATTAAATGGGAATAAATATATCAGGTGATCAGAGTACCTGCCCGCTAAATCTTGGCAGGCGGGTCAGTGAGAAGAATATCGGTCAGGTTAATCAGGTGCCTAACTGACGCCCGACTGATAAGTGGATCAGAACATCAGTATAAACTAATTACTGGCTTTGAAAGGCTATGGATTTGGCAAAAAGCCCTATAAACTGGTGCTTAATGTGCCATGAAATAAATCAGACATCCTGGTAATCTGATCCCCTTCCTATCCCGAAGTTTCGGGACTGATATTCTGATATACTGGACCAGAACTAAAGGATCTCTGTGTAGTTCCGTGATACCGAAGCTTGGGGACAGTGGTGAGCTGTTACGTTTCTGAAATGGCTGGTACGATTGACCTGATTATCGGGGGGTTTTTAGTCCTTTTCATTCTCCGGGGGCTACGCCGGGGATTGGTGAAGGAGCTGTTCGGCCTCGGGGGGCTGGTAGCCGCCTTTCTTTTAGCTCGATGGCTGTACCTGGGGCTGGCGCAGCAGCTTAATTTTGTGGAGCTTTCCCCCCCCGCCCGGGGCGCTTTGGCCTTCTTTCTGATCTTCATCGGGGTGATGATCGGGGCCAGGGTGGTGGCAGTTGCCGTACAGAAAATCCTGAGGTTTGCTCTTCTGGGCTGGCTCGATCGTCTGGGGGGGGCGTTATTTGGATTGGGAAAAGGGGGGCTGGTAATCGCTGTATTAATACTCATTTGGGCGGTCACCCCCTATGGGCCGTTGCTGGCCGAGGTGGGGGAGAAATCCCCCCTGTTGGGTTTTTTTCATCGGCTCATTTCCCCCATCACCGAATCCATCGAGACATATAAGAAGGAAGGCCTGCAAAAACTGGGGGAAACCTTAGACCCCGGGATACTGGAAAAAATAAAAACCCCGGTGGATACCAATAGAACAGGACCTTAAGTTCAAAAATTTCAAAAATGGCCTTAGGTTTAGGTGAGTTCTTTAAATTTAGGCAATCTTTAAAGTCTTTGAAATTTAGGCAACTCTGTGTAGTTTTAATTGATTGTGAAGTACTGATGATTGGATAAGGTGGACCGTGTGGGTTCCAGAAAAAGTTTACCGGGGGTTGGATTTCGATTGGGTGCGGGCCCAGGTGGCCGCCCAGGCGACCTCACCCCAGGGAAGGGAAAGGGCGCTAGCCATGAAGACCCTTCCCGACTTGAACGAAGTTACTCGAGAGCTGTCCTGTACATTAGAGATGCAAAAACTATTGGGTTCGGGGGAACATTTTCCCATTGCCGGGGCCCAAGATTTAGGACCGGCGTTGAGAAGGGCAGCGGTGGCCGGTTCAAAGCTGGAACCCGGTCAGTTGTTGGCCATCGCCGCCACCTTAAGGGTGGGCCAGACCCTCCGGAGGCAAGGTAGAAAACTTAGGGAATCTTACCCCCATATCGGTGATATCATCGGTGCCCTGGCCGATCAGAAGGAGCTCCTTGATCGCATTGACAAGACCCTGGATCAGGCCGAGAAACTGAAGGATGAGGCTAGTCCGGAGCTTAAGCGCCTGAGGCGGCATCAGGGCCGGGTCAGGGCCGGACTGGAGGCCCGCTTGAACGCCTTAGCCGATGATTTGACCAGGCAGGGTTACCTGCAGGAGAGGGTCGTCACTATCCGAAACGGCAGGCTTGTCCTACCGGTCAAGAGCGAACATCGGCGCCGCCTGCCCGGTGTGCTCCACGATCAATCAGCCACCGGGGCCACCAGCTTCATCGAGCCGTTGGAAACCTTAGAGCAGGGCAATCAGCTCAGGCACTTGACGGTGGCCATCACCGCCGAAGAGGATAGAATTCTGCGATCCCTTACGGGTGCCATCCGCCAGCACTTATTCCCCATACAAAAAAATGTGGACCTTTTGGGAAGGCTTGATTTTATCTACGCAAAGGCCCGGTTCGCCAACCGGATTGGGGCCCAGCCCCCGATCCTTAAGGGTAATGGTCCCCTAAGGATTAAGGGGGGAAGACATCCGTTGCTGTGGTCAAAAATTGGGGAAGGGGTGGTTCCCTTAGACCTGGAGGTCGAAGATGGGGTGGGGGCGGTGCTCATCACCGGACCCAACGCCGGGGGGAAGACGGTGGCCATAAAGACGGTAGGGCTGTTGGTTCTAATGGCCGCCAGCGGTCTCCCCATCCCCGCCCATCCCTCCTCTTACATCCCCCCCTTCAATGGCCTTTTCGTCCACCTCGGGGACGAACAATCAATTGAGGAAGATCTGTCCACGTTTACCTCCCACGTTATTAACCTCAAGGAGATGTTGGGGCTCCCCGCGGGGAAGAATTTAATCCTCATTGATGAGATTGGCACCGGGACCGACCCCGAGGCGGGGGCAGCGCTGGCCCAGGCTGTTTTAGAAAAACTGCTCCAAACGGGGAGTCTGACCATCGCTTCTACCCATCACGCCCGCCTGAAGGCCTTTGCCGCCAGTCAGGAAGGGATAGTGAATGGAGCGATGGAATTCGATGCGGTCAGTTTAAAACCTACCTATCGCTTCCAACTGGGTCTACCAGGGGGGAGTCATACCTTTGAAATTTCGGAACGGGTGGGCCTGGACCCGGTGGTAGTGGGGCGGGCCAGGCACTTTTTGGGCCGCCAGCAGGGCTACGTGGAGGACCTTATTGGTGACCTGGAAAAGAAAAGGCAACACTATGAGGGGCTGGGGGCTGGGCTTTCCCGGAAACAAAGCGAGCTGGAAGGGTTGGTAAAGTTGTATCGGGAGAGGCTGAAGGAGCTCGAAAGGGAAACAGAAGTTATTAAAAGGAAGGCTGTAGAGGAGGCGCAATTCATCCTCGCCGAAGTCAACCGTCGGGTGGAAGGGGTGATCAAGAATATTAAGGAAAAGTCGGCCAGTCGAGAGAGTATCCAACGGGCGAAGCAGTCCATCTCTGCAGTCAAACATGAAATAGAGAACCAAGAGAAAGCCCTGAAAAGGGAGAAAAGCAACCTTTCCCGGGATCAGAGGGTAGAAATTGGGGATTGGGTTCGGGTGGAGGAGTGGGGAGAGCCCGGCCGCATCCTGGCCTTAGATGGAAAGAAAGCCCTGGTGGAGGTGGGGTCGGTGAAGGTCTGGGTAGGTAGGGGCAAAATTTTGGACCGAACGGTGGGGGCCGATTCCATCCCGGCAGGGGTTCCAAAGCCTTTGGGAATCTTGCTGGAGACCCTGGCCGTATCCCCCCAGATCAACCTGCGGAGACTGACCTTTGATGAGGCCCGGGATCGGCTGGAAAAATACCTGAACGACTCCCTGTTGGCGGGGTTAGAGAAAGTCTGTATTATTCACGGGAAGGGAACCGGAGCCCTGCGGGAGAAGGTAGGTTCGTATCTGAAATCCCATCCCCTGGTGAAAGATACCCGGCCAGGTGGGTTAGGAGAGGGGGACGCTGGGGTGACTATTGTTACCTTGCGATAAATACGTGAAGATGGATGAAGACGAAAAGAAAAATGAGAACGTATCTGGACACCTCTGTTATCTCAGCACTGTTTGATGATAAAAATCCGGAGAGGAAATCCCTTACAGAGGCCTTTTTCAAGGAGATGGAATATTTTGAGACTTTCATCTCCGAAATTACGGTTGCTGAGATTGAACGTACTCCTGATGTGGAGCTCCGAAATAAGATGAGAGAGGCGATATCGCGATTTCCAATACTCTCTCTAACCGATGATGTAGAATGGTTGGCAGAGGAATATGTTCGTTATGGCGTAGTTCCAGAAGGTTATCCCGAAGATGCTTACCATATCGCTATCGCTGTTATAAATGAGCTGGATTATCTTCTAAGTTGGAACTTCAAACATATTGTAAGAAGGAAAACAAGAGACATAGTAAGGATGGTAAATACTTTAAATAGACTAAGGCAAATAGAAATTATAACACCAGCAGAGTTGCTATAGGAGGGGAAGTATGAACAAGATCAAAGAAAAAGATATCGAAGAAATAAAGAAGATGGTGAAAGAGGAGTTCCCAGACGATCCGGCTTTACAGCAAGTTCATATTGCGAGGAAAATCATTGCTAAAGAAGCGGAACTTGAAGGAGCAAGTTTTTTTGAATACGTCAAATCGATGGGAAAACGGGTTAAAGATTTCAAATGAAAGAGGGGTGTATTACATACGAAGCCAAAGTCGGGTAAAAAATCTTCTCCTTTCCTACAGTAGATATGGGATCATCCATAAGAATCCATGGCAACAGTTATGGCAGGGAAGACAATCTCCCTGATGAACTGAGGTATTAAATTTAGGTTAAATGGGATTAGGATCGCTGTTTGCCCGGAGTTTAAAACGATATGGCTTGGGGAATTCCGCAGGATAAAATTGAAGAGGTGCGGGGGGCCACCGACATCGTTGATCTGATCTCCGGCTATCTCAGCTTGAAACGACGGGGAAAGAACTATTTTGGTCTCTGTCCCTTTCATCAGGAGAAGACCCCCTCCTTTGCCGTCAACCCGGAAAAGGGTATTTACCACTGCTTCGGGTGCGGAGCCGGGGGGAATGTCTTTTCCTTTCTAATGGAACATGAGAAAATCAGCTTTCCCGAGGCGGTGCGGCTTTTAGCCCAACGGTCCCATATTGAATTGCCCCCCGAACGCAAGCCGGACGAGGGGTCAAAGGAGAACGACATTTTATTCCCTGTGAATGAGATGGCGGCCCAGTTTTTTCAGCAGGAGTTAAAGAAACATCCCCGGGTTCAGGCATATCTTGAGGGTCGGGGCTACTCCGGGGAGATTGTGGAGACTTTCCGGATTGGATACTCCCCGCCGGGGTGGGACAATCTGTTAAACTTTGCGGCTAAACAGGGGATCAAAACCCGACTGCTCCTCCGGTTGGGATTGGCTGTTCAGAAGGAGGGAAGCGACCGCGTCTACGATCGCTTTCGGGAACGGCTGATGTTTCCCATTTTGAACCTCTCCGGCCGGGTAGCCGGGTTCGGCGGCCGCAACTTGGCCGAAGGAGAAGATATTCCCAAATACCTCAATTCCCCAGAAAGCTCCATCTATCAAAAAGGGAGCCTCTTATATGGGTTATATCATAATCGGGATGGGATCCGGCGGGAGGAGATGGCCCTGATAGTTGAGGGATATACCGACCTTTTATGTTTGGTCCAGTACGGGATTGGGAACGCGGTGGCCACCCTGGGGACGGCGTTAACGGAGAGGCAGGCCTTGCTCCTTAAACGATACACAAGCCGGGTGGGCTTGGTCTTTGACGCCGATTCAGCCGGGGCCGAGGCCGCCCTGCGGGGGGGTGAGGTTTTAGTCACCCAGGGGCTGGGGGTCTTTGTGGTCACCCTACCCCAGGGGGAGGACCCGGACAGCTTTTTGGTATCCAAGGGGGAAAAGGCCTTCCGGAAACGAATTGAGAAACCCCCCCCCCTGCTCGACTTTATGATTCAAACCCACAAAGCGAGGGGAGGGCTGAACGATGTCCATCAGAAGTCCGAGACGATCCGTTCCATGCTGAGCTGGATAGGCCGCGTCAGGGATGGGGTGAAGCGGAACCTCATCCTGAAGGAACTGTCGGAAAAGGTGGGGCTGGCCGAGGATGTGCTGGCTTCAGCGATGGGGAAAATGAGGACACGGATCAGTCTGCCTGAAGGGGTGAGGGGCTCCCCGGAGGCGGGGGTTGTCTTTCCCCCCCAGCATTCGGCCGAAAGGGATTTGGTAAAGGTCCTCATTAGAGAAGAGGGGTTGAGAAAATTTATCTTCCGATATATCAAAGTGAGGGATTTTCAGAATCCCCTGCTGAAGGAGATCGCCCGCTGGATCCTTAAGGAGGTGAAGGCGGGTCGGGCTTTCACCCCGGTGCAATTGATGGATGGGATGCCCGCTCAGGGGGTGAGCCGCTTCATCGCCGCCTTAGAATCCGATCCCTCCTTCCCGGCGGTGGAGGGCAGGAAGCTGGCCCGTGACTACATTATCAAGATCAAGACCGCCCGTATCGAAGAGCAGATTGAGGATGTGCGCCAGGCGATTCGGGAGGCCGAGCAACAGGGCCAGGATGTTTCTCCCTTGAACCGACAGTTCGATGAATTGGAAACGCTTAAAAAGAAGATAGTATCGGGCAGCCTTTTCAGGGACTAATTGTTATTTTTGATTGACAAAGTCCCGATTTATTATTATATTTAGTTGGGATTTTAAGTTTTATGCTCTGGGCCCATAGCTCAGCTGGTTAGAGCATCCGACTCATAATCGGACGGTCCCAGGTTCGAATCCTGGTGGGCCCACCTCCTCTTTAAATATATTGATGAAACCGGGTGTACCATTGCCCTGGAATTTGCGAATGCTAAACCTTATCATCATTTTATGGGGTAACATCTTACGCATCGAAAAAGTGCACCGCCAATCCGGTGCACTTTTTTATCAATATTGTCCGTCTAATTGAGGGGAATACCTTGAAAGAGGTCTTGAAAACCCTGGTCAAACTTCAGGAGATTGACTCCGAGTTGATGGATTTAGAGCAGGAAAGGGGGGATCTTCCCGAATCGGTGGAAAAATTACAGACTGAGGTACAAAAGCTTTCGGTGGATTTGGAGGAGGCCGGGGCCGAGCTGACCGCCCTTCAGCGGCAGCACAGAGAAAAGGAAGGGGAGCTAAGCCTGATGAGGGACAAGTTCCAGAAATATCAAAACCAGCTTTATTCGGTTACCACCACCAGGGAATATGATGCTCTGTCCACCGAAATTGATACCCTGAAGGCAAAAATTGATGGGGAGGAGGGGGAAATTTCAGGGCTGATTGATCGGGAGGAAGATTTGGCCGAGAAAATCCAAGCCCTGGAAAAGGAACACCAGGCTTTGCAGGAGGATCTACAGGGCAAGGAAGGCGAACTCAGCGAAAGATTGTCCGAAACGGAAGACGATCTGGTGGCCCTTCAACACGAGCGGGAAAAACTGGTGGTGCGTCTCATCAAAATTGACAGGCAACTGCTGGCCGATTACGATCGAATCCGGGCGGCCAAAAATGGGGTTGCGGTAGCCGAAATTTACAAAAGGGCCTGTGGTGGATGTTTTAAAACCCTTCCTTTGCAGAAGATCGTCGAAATTAAAAAGATGGAGAGGATCATTCTCTGTGAGGTGTGCGGCCGCATTCTGGTGCCCGAAAAGGGCGAATATCTATCCTAAAATATTGGTTTAAGCACATATTCAGTCCTCTAACCAAATTCAGCCAGAGACGTCTGACGAAACTAATATTAAATTACTAACGAAATGAATTCTCAAGCGAACAATATAGAAAAATGGTATTCTTGATCTTGTAATTTCAAATATACAAACTCTAATTTCTAAATCCGAAACAAATTCGAATGATCAAATTCCAAATTTCAAACGACACGACATATTTCAAATTATGACCTAATAGGTTTTGATATTAGAATTTTGGATTTTGATATTGTTTTGGATTTCGTATTTCGGATTTGTAATAAAGAATTACTGACAAAAATATTACAGCAATATCGTGAATAAATATCACGATATTGGATCGTTAAAGGCTTAAAGGGGGATATTATTTTGGGGAAGAAGCTTTTTATCTACCTTGATGGGGCCTCCCGGGGCAATCCGGGGGAAGCGGGCTATGGGATAGTTATAAAGGACGAGCATGGGAAGGTCCTTCACGAAATCGCCAAATATATTGGACGGGCTACCAATAATGTGGCTGAATATGAGGCCCTGCTCCGTTGTCTGGAGGAGATTGATCCTGCAAAGGGGCCCTGGCAGGATGTGGGGATGGTGACCGCTTATTCGGACAGCGAGCTTTTGGTCCGCCAGGTCCGGGGTGATTTTCGTGTCAGGAACAGGGTCCTCAAAGAGTATTTTCAGAAAATTCTCAGATTGATCAAGGGACGAGCCTATTTCTTTGAAATACAATTTATCACCAGAAAGGAGAATAAAGAAGCTGACAGGTTGGCTAACCGGGCTATTAATCTTCGGATAACATAACTTCTAAGGTTCGGGTTAAATTTATAAATCACAATCTCAAAATCACAAATCACAAACAAATCCTAAATTCTAATATCCAAATTATGGTGCTTCACGGATTATAGTTAAATAGAAAAACCAATAGGAAGCACCTGTCCATTTGTTAGAATTCTAAATAACAAATTCCAAATCACAAACATCCCGAAACTTCGGGACCAATATATAAATTCTAAACTTGTTCACCTTTATTAATAGATTCAGTAGGATTGATGTATGAATGAAAACCATCCTCTCAACTAATTCTCTGATGATCGCATAAGCTCTTAAATCGTATTGTTTTGGATTTGTCCCGAAGCTTCGGGATTGGTCATTTGATATTGTTTGGAATTTAGTGCTTGGAATTTGAAATTTGCAAAAGTTTAGTTAGAAATCCTGAGACGTTGAATTAATGTTCAGGGCAGACCAGGCGATCGCTCCGATCGCGTAAGCGTATCGGGGAGGAAAGTCCGAACTCCACAGGGCAGGGTGCTCCGTAACACGGAGGCTTCCCCGACTCAAAGGTCGGGGGGGACGGAAAGTGCCGCAGAAACGATACCGCCCCGATCCCGATTATTCGGGACGGGGTAAGGGTGAAATGGTGGGTCCCGAGATTAATCGGGATTAATGTAAGAGCCCACCGCTCCGATGGTGACATCGGGGGC
>JADHWK010000017.1 GCA_016783505.1 Candidatus Zhuqueibacterota bacterium
CCAGCTTCAATTCGGTGGCGCCGTAGATGGTGGCCATGGCGATCACCGTCTGCACCCCATCGTTGTAGATCAGAAAGGCGATCAGGAATTTCACCATCTCCTTAAAATCCCCGATCTTCCTTAAGGTTTTGAAAAGGGTCGAAAATCCTAAAGATACATAATTCTTACCATCTGGTAATGTCACCGAATTTCTGCGCTCCCGGACGAAGAGAAAAATGGGAATGGCAAAGACCGCCCACCACAGCCCCACGGTGGCAAAGCTGGCCCGGGTCCCCATCGCCTTGGTGGAAAACCCGAACCACTGGTATTTGGTAATCATTACTAAATTAATAACCAGCAGGAGGCCGCCGCCCAGATAACCGTAGGCGAACCCTTTTCCCGAAACCCAGTCAATTTCCTTTTCGGTGGTGATGTGCCGCAAAAAGGCGTTGTAAAAGACATTCCCCCCGGCAAACCCAATGTTACCAAGGGCGAAGAAGACCATTGCCATCCAGTAATCCCCGGTTTGGACGAAGAAAAGGAGGCCGGTGAATAGACAACCCAGGTAACAATAGACAAACAGAAATCTCTTTTTGGAATTGGAAAAATCGGCAATGGATCCCAGCACCGGAGCGGAGAAGGCCACCAGCAGCATGGATAGGGAAACGGTGTAGGCCCACAGGGAGCTGGCGGCGGTGGTAAACTTTAGACCAAACAGGTGGATGGGAACCCCGTTGGCGGGAACGATGGAGGCAAAATAGATGGGCAGGACCGCGGCTAAAATGGTGGTGGCAAAGGCTGAGTTGGCAAAATCATACATCACCCAGCCGAATATCTCTTTTTTCTTTTTTGGGTCCATTTTCATAAAAATTCGGTTTACAAATCCCGGTTAAAATAATCTTCCGCATTGAACGAACTGCGGGCAAAGGGGGCCGAGAAAACATATTCGAACCCCAATTCATAACCCTTGCGGGCATATTCCTCGAAAAGTTCGGGATGAATGTATTCGGAGACAGGAAGATTTACCCTGGTAGGCTGGAGGTATTGGCCGATGGTTAAAATGTCACATCCCACCGATCTTAAATCTTTCATCAGTTCGAAGATCTCAGAGGGGCTTTCCCCCAACCCCACCATGGCACCGGATTTGATCTTGATCCCTGGGAACAGCCTTTTAGCCTGGGCCAGAATCTTAAGGGAGCGGTCATATTGGGCCTGGGGCCTGACGGCGGGATAAAGTCTTTTAACTGTTTCCAAATTATGATTAAAAATGTCGGGCTTTTCATTCAACACCGTCCCCAAGGCATCCATCGAACCCATAAAGTCCGGGGTCAGCACCTCCACGGTGGCCCGGGTAAGAAATCGTCTGATCTGTCGAATGGTACACGCAAATTGCTCCGCTCCCCCATCGGGGAGGTCGTCCCGGGTTACGGAAGTAATGATGACGTGCTTTAATCCCAGCCCCCGGGCCGTCTCGGCCACCCGTCGGGGCTCATTGGGGTCCAAGGCTCCGGGGGAACCGTGCTCAACCCCACAGAAGCGGCAGGCCCGTGTGCAGAGATCCCCTAAGATCATGAAGGTGGCGGTGGGTTTGGCAAAGCACTCCCCGATGTTGGGACAGCGGGCGCTCTCACAGACCGTGTGCAGATTTTGCCGGTGCAGAATTTCCCGCATCCGTCTCATCCCACTGGGGGCGGGTATCCTCTTCTTCAGCCACGGCGGCTTTCTATTAAGTTTCTTCATCCTTCTATGGTTAATGCCAAAAATTTCTGTCATGAGTATACCTTAATGATGATGACTTGGAACAATGAATTAACATAATAAAAATAGACTTAAAAGTCAACAAGAAATACAGAAATCTTAAAAATAATCAGTATAGAACCGCTCTAAAGAGCGGTTCTGGCTAACTAACTGTTTAACAAAACATTAACGAGTCCGCCGAGCCCGGTCCCAAGATCGCTTTGCGACTAGGGCAGGAGGCTACGCTCAATCATATCCCGATAGTTTGGTGTAGGTTCTGTACATTAGCAACGTTCATTAGTTGTGCCACTTGCCCTTCCTGATTAACTCCAAAGGATTAACCTGAGAAAATAGGGGACATTCTGGTACAATCAAAAAAAAGTCCTTGCAAAAAAAAAATCAAATCAGTATATTAGACATCATTTGAAATTTTCCTTCAAAAGGTATTATATGGAAAAAGGCAAACCCTTCGTTGGAATTACAGGAAAAGCCGTCCGCTCGATCTACTTTATCGGCATCTGCGGCACCGCCATGGCTTCGGTAGCCACCCATCTCAAATCCCAGGGGTTTCAGGTTGCCGGATCTGATGAGAACGTCTATCCCCCCATGGACGCCTTTTTAGCCGCCCACGAGATCGTTCCCTTTCAGGGGTATGACGAGGCCCACCTCGACCCACCGCCGGATCTGGTGGTCATTGGCAATGCCCTCTCCCGGGGAAACCCAGAGGTGGAAAGGGTTTTAGAACGCAAATATCCTTACACCTCCCTTCCCGATCTGATAAGGGACTTCTTCATTCGGGGGAAAAGATCCATTGTTATTGCCGGCACCCACGGAAAGACGACCATCTCCTCGCTTTTGGCCTGGATATTGAAAACGGCGGGGAAGGACCCTAGTTTCATGATCGGCGGCATCCCCATGAATCTTAATACCGGTTTCCGGATTGGCAAGGGGACTGACTTCGTCATTGAAGGGGACGAATACGACACCGCCTTCTTCGACAAGACCGCCAAATTCCTCCATTACCTGCCGGACATCGTGGTTATAAACAACATAGAATTTGACCACGCCGACATCTACGAGAATCTGGACCAGGTGATTTTAGCCTTCAAACGCTTGATCAACCTTATTCCCCGGAACGGTCTTTTGATCGCCAACGGAGACGACCCCATCGTTAAGAACCTCATTCCACTGGCCTTCTGCCCGGTGGAAAGTTATGGGTTGGGGACAAAATACCCGTGGCTTGTCGGGAACATCGAACATAGAGGGGAAATAACTACTTTTTCCGTAACTAGGCGGGGGAAACCCTGGGGGGCTTTTGAAACCCATCTACTGGGGAACTACAACGTCACCAACGCCTTAGCGGCCTTGGTCATTGCCGACCATTTGGGAATTGATCTACCAGCTATCCAGGAGGCCTTAAAAACCTACCAAGGGGTTAAAAGAAGGCTGGAGGTTCGGGGGGAGGTAAACGGGATTACCGTCTACGACGACTTCGCCCATCATCCCACCTCGGTGAGAGAAACCCTCAAAGGGTTGAGAGGGCGTTTTCCCGACCGGCGTATCTGGGCTGTCTTTGAGCCCCGCACCAACACCACCCGGCGGAATATTTTTCAGGAGGAGTTAGCCCGGGCCTTTGTCCCTGCCGACGGGATTATCATCGCCAAACTTGATCGCCCCCATCTCCTCAAACCCGAGGAAAGGCTTTCTACGGAAAAACTTATCGAAGACCTTCGTTGCATGGGAAAAACCGCCCATTTTATTCCAGAAGTAGATGACATCGTAACTTTTTTATCCAAAAACCTCAAAGGCCCTGACCTGGTTGTCATCCTCTCCAACGGCAAATTCGGGGACATTCATACCAAGCTGCTGGATCGTCTAAAGTGCGAAGTGTGAAATTACCCATTCTAGCCCGAATCCCGAACCTTCGGGACTGACCGAAGGGCAGTAGAATTATAAAAGTTTGGGGCTTCAGTGAGATACCTTCGCCCTAGCGAATTTTGGAATTTCGTACTTTTTAGACTTCGAACTTCTCACTTCGCACTCCAAACTTAACACTCAAAAACTTTTAACCCAAACACAGTTACAAACTGTGGTTAATCAGAATTTATATACCCAAGTGAAGTATACGTCTCGGAATTTTTAAGACATATTGTAGTGTTATTTAAGCATTTTCCAATATTGGTGGAATGGATTATCGGATAATTATTTATCCATTTATCCACTTATCCATTTGTCAATCTATTATTCCAATTAGGGCGTACCCCTAAGTTTTATAATCCGTGAGATCCGTGATTAAAATTGCAAAACAAGCCGCCCGCATCGGCGGGAAAGTGCTGTTGGAACATTTAGGCAGGGTAAAGGAAGGTGAGATTGAACATAAGGGCCGCAGCGACTACGTCACCCGGGTGGACCGACGTTCGGAAGAGGCCATCATTAGTTATCTATCGGCTGAGACACCAGGCTTTTCGGTATTGGCGGAGGAATCCGGACCACCCCAAAAGGTCGGCGATTACGTCTGGGTTATTGATCCTTTGGACGGCACCACCAACTACATCCAGGGATTTACCATGTTCGCCGTTTCCATAGCCCTCGTCCGACGGACTACCCGAAAAGATGCCCCCCAAATTCCCGGACTGGGCCCGGTGGAGGTTCTTTTAGGGGTTATTTTTAACCCCAGCAACGGGGAAATGTATACGGCAGAAAAAGGCCAAGGGGCTTATTTAAACGGCACCCGTTTACGTATATCACAAAAGTCTGATTTTTCCCTCTGCCTTCTGGCCACCGGTTTTCCCTTCAGGGCCAAAGATTACATCAAGCCTTATCTGACCTGTTTTGAAGAATTATTCTGGGCAGCCAGTGGCATCCGTAGGGCGGGGTCGGCAGCCCTGGACCTCTGTTACACCGCCAGTGGGGTCTTCGACGGTTTCTGGGAGCTGAAGCTCTCTCCCTGGGACATGGCGGCAGGAACCTTAATGATCGAGGAGGCGGGCGGAGTAGTCACCGATTTTAATGGAGGAAAGAACCATTTCAGCTCGGGGAACATTATCGCGGCCAATCCCTTTATTCACAAAAGGATGGTAGAAATTATCAGAAAACATTTTTATCATGAAAATAGATTTGTCCCTGTTCCCGGGACAACATCCTGAACTAACCGGGTTGATTTATAACCGCGAAACAGAATTTAAACCGCGAAAATTAAAGAGCAGAATTTTAAATTTATCCAATTTCGCGTTAAAAGAGCTTTCGCGGTTACAAACTATATTAGATCAGAATTCTACAGAATTTTGTTGGTTTTCGATAGAATCTCTCTATACTCGTGAGGGTGTTGTCATCCTCAATGGAGATATGAAAAAGCCTACTTTTGAGTCGGCTTTCTTAATTTATTTCTCTGAAGTTCGTTTATCTATCCTCTTATGAATAACCTTCCTCCGTCGGCGGGAGGACCTGCGTTCCTTTTTATGCTTTGTTTTTTCAATATAATAGGGAAATATCCACAAGGATACCACCAGAAATGCCGTCACCCCTGCAATGTAAACAATAACTTTCAGCAAACTCATCGCCCGTCCCCTAAAGTTTTATAAGTGGAAATGTCCACCCTCTGATAATTTTCTGTTTAAATAGTATACGAAATAATTTCCTAATTATCAAGAAAAAAATTTACTGCGTTTAATCAGAATTAATAACTATGCTCATCGAATTCACACTTAAAAATATTTGTAAAGAAGATGCCTTAGTGATGCCCAGTTGGAACGACTCTGGTTTGGAATCTGGAATAATGGATACGTCCGGCAAATGACGAAGCCCGACCGATAATTCCCTCGCCGAACCGATCCCTGAGGTGATCTACGGTCCGGTAAAGGCGGCTCGTCTTCCAGTCCCAATCCACGGTAAAAAGATCCAACTGGTGGTGCAGGTTTTCCGGCCCGGACTTTATAAGGTGAGAGAGACACACCCCCACGAGGCGCACCATGCGACCGGGTGAGTAAATTTCATAGAATAAAGATTGCACCGTTTGGAATAATATTCCCTCATCATTGGTTAAAAATCCTAAGGTCCTCTGGTGGGTGTAGGTAGAAAAATCATCATACCGAATTTTTAAGGTTACCGTACGCCCCTGAAGGAACCCTCCCCGCAGTCTTTTCCCCGTCTTCTCCACCAGATACCAGAGTTCTGATTCTATTTGAGTCCGGTTATTAGTATCTTCCGAAAAGGTATGTTCATGCCCCATGGATTTCTCATCCGGCCTCTCAACTTCCGTCAACACCCTCCCATCGTCCTCCCCCCGGGCCAGCTTTTGCAGGGTGCTCCCCCACTTTCCCATCCTCCTCAGGAGGCTGTCTTCGGGAAAATGGGCCAGAGCGCCTATGGTTCGGATACCCAGTCGGTCAAGGACATCCTCAACCCCGGGGCCCTCCCCGATGAGCCGGGAAATGGGTAGGGGATAAATCCTTTCCCCGAGATCCCCCTTTCGAATAACGACCAGCCCGTCCGGTTTTTCCAAGCGGGAAGCTATCTTGGCAAGGATTTTGTTGGGTCCGATCCCCACCGAAGCGGTTAGGTTCAATTCCCGACGGATATCATCTTTGAGGGTTCTGGCAATTCTTTCGGCGCCCCCGAAGATATGGACCGTATGGGTAATATCCAGAAAGGCCTCGTCAATGCTGTAGGGTTCTACCAGGGGGGTATATTTCTGGAATATTTCCCTTAGCCGTTTCACGCAACATATCAGTCGGGCACTTGACCAATTTGTTAAGAAGTTGGCTTATGAAGACGGCTAGTTATCCCGCCAAGCAGACCCTGGTGATCCGCCAGTTCATTCCTACAGAATCGAAGCATAGCTCGAAGACATCGTCGGTTCCGCACAGGACGGCGTAATGATAGAAGCGACTAGCCCCCTCGTTAGTAACCCAGTGGCCGCTTATTTGGCTCACCTTATAGACCATCTGGTTCCACCGAAACCGCAGCGGTCTCATCTTCCCCCCCTGAGACAGGGAAATAACATCCACGGATTCGTTAATGTATTCATACCTCATCTTAACTCACTAAATTAATTACTGAACATTTGTTCAAAAATGGGGCAAAAAAATAATAGGGCTTAAAATATCTATTTACAGATAACGTTAAAATGCTATAAGTAATCTCTTCATATCTATTTTCTTAATTTCATAGCTTAAAGGACTTACTCCTTTCCAAAAATCAACCACAGGCTTTACGCCTGCGGATGGCTCCGCACCCCGAGCCCTCAGGGTGCAGCTACTTCTTTTACTTCTTCCTCGCATACATTCCCGAATAGTAATTAATACTGAACTGGATTTGCTCCAGGTCGTATTCATTGAAGGCCTCGGGAAATTTTTCCATGGAGAACATAAGCACCGTTAGCCCATCCACCAGATAGGAGTCAGCAATCTTAACCTTGGCGATCCCCTTTTCGATCTCGTCTCGATACTCCTGTTCCTTTTTAAACCCCTCCCTGAAAAATAGCTCAATGCTGTTCAGCCGTTCCTGGCCTGCCCTGAGGAACAGCTCCTTCACCCTCCTTGTCTCGGGGTCAGGACAGTCCAGTTCGGTTACCTCGTTTAAGAACTTCTGGAAATATTCCCCGGCCTCATAGACCTCGGGGCTGATCTCATAGGAGACCCTGGGCTTGGTGAAAAGAAAGCGGCGCTTGTAGATAACCTTGGTCTGGTTCATCCCCTCCACGAACAGGTCGTTCCCCTTGGCGTAGTCTGCTTCGGCGGCGAGGAAGGCGGCCATCAGCCCCAACGGACCGGTGCCCACCGCCAGGCCCTTGATCTTCTCGGGAAACTCCTCCTTGGCCAGTTCCCCCCGAATGTTCTTCAGGATACGCTCCGCCTTCTCTACCCAACCCGCTTCCGCCGGTTGGTTGCGGGCCACTTCCAGATATTTGTTCAACTGGGCGATGGCCCGCTCCTTATCATCCCCAGCGAAGGTGTAGATGAGAGCCAGGTTGTAATGGGAATCGGCGTCCCGGGGATCGAGGGCGATGGCCTTTTGATACTCCTCAGCGGCCTTTTCGGGCATCTTAAGTTGGCTGTAGATGTAGGCCAATGAAAAATGATAATAAGGGATCACCGGGTTAAGTTCTGCTGCTCGCTGATATTCAGCCATCGCCTCCTCGAGCCTCTTCTTCTGCGCGTAGGCATACCCCAGGGAAAAATGATAGTGGGGGCTCTCGGGGCTGAGGTCAATGGCCTGCTGAAATTCTGAGATAGCCTCGTCCAATTTTCCGCTCTTGCTGTAGACATCCGCAAGGGAATAGTGATACAGGGCCTCCCCAGGGGAGAGGGCCACCGCTTTTTGGTAGGCCGCTTCTGCCTCGTCCAATTTTCCCTGCTGCATACTAGCATAGCCCAGGTTAGCGTAGGCTTTTCCCAACTGAGCATAGCCTAAATAGTACTCCTCCACGCCCCGTTCCTGCCATAGGACAATGGCCTTTCGATACTCAGAGGCGGCTCTCCCGAAATTGCTCAACTGGTAGTTGTAAATGTCCCCCAGGGTGAGATAGGCGTTGCCATCGGCCGGGTCTATTTCCGTCACCCTCCGATACTCAGCGATGGCCTCCTCCAGCCGACCCCTGCGGTGGTAAATGCTGCCCAGGTTACGGTGGGCGGCGGTCAGGTTGGGGTCAATCCGCAAAGCCTGTTTATATTCTTGGATCACCCTATCAAATTGTTTTTTTCTAACGTAGGTCAAGGCTAAAGTGAAATGGAGCTCGGCGTCCGGCGGACCTATTTCAACGGCCCCCTCCAGCTCCTCAGCAGCCAGATCATCATCCCCCTTATAGAAATAAAGGAGACCCAGTCCGTAATGAACCGTATAATCCTCTCCGGCTGCGCCTAAGGCCTGTTGATAGAGATCAACGGCAGCCCGGTATAACCCCTCGTTAAAATAAAAACTCCCACCATACAGATCACCCCCGGGATGATAATATTCCCCCAGGGGAACGACCCGCTTCAGCTCTTCTAAAGCCCCGGCATACCTTCCCCTGATGGCATAGATCAGTGCCAGGTTCAGATGGGCGTCCTTATTCCCGGGATCGCTCCTCAGCACAGCCTGACATTCTTCAGCCGCCCGCTCGATCTGATCCCCTTCCCGGTACAAAGACAACAGATCGTTGAAGATGCCTGAGCTGAAGCCATGGGTTAATGCCGATTTGTAGACCCTCACCGCCTTTTCAATTTCACCCGTTTTTTGATAGATCCTCCCCAACTCCCGATATTGATCCGGGAATTCGGGGTTTAACTTTAACGCCATTTCCAGCTCATCGGTAGCGCCGGTTAAATTCCCTTGTTTTAGGTAAAGTTTGCCCAGGTAATAATGGGCAGCATGGTAGTCCGGGTCCAGGGCCACCGCCTTCTGGAGGAACTCGACGGCCTGACCGGGATTGGAACCCTTCACCCTGTTCGCCTTCACCAGCCACCCGTAGGCTTCCTCCGAGGTCGTCCCCTGCTCATTCAGTCCCATGATCCGGGGCCCTTGAGGCCCCTCATTCCCTGAAACAGTAAAGATAATTAAAAGCAAAAAGAAAACCGACAACAAGGCAAGGGATAAACTTACCTTTTTTGGGGGACTACTCAATGCTTTCATGGTTTCTCTCCTTATTAGTTACCCCAAAATCACCTTTTCAAAAAATTCGGCGGAGGTAATAATCTGGGTGCCTTAACGGTGATTAAACAAACTGTTAACTTCACATATATAATTTAATCATTCAAAAACAGAATATCAAGGTTTTTTTTATCCCAATTTAGCCTGAAGGCTGGTGACTTGCAATGGGCGACCGGGGAGTTTCAATTTGACCTCTCGGATATCTTGTTTTTTATTTTAGATTTGAAATTGGGGGGGTTATAACTTCCTCAGCAGTCCCACCACCTTCCCGGCGATCCGGAAGCCGGGGGTGTCTCGTTCCACCACGATGGGCCCGTAGGCGGGATTGGCCGGTTGTAGCCTCACCCGGCCGTTTTCGGGATAGAAATACTTGACCGTGGCTTCGTCCCCGATGATGGCCACCACAATGTCTCCCTTATCAGCCGTATCCTGGAGCCGGGCGAAGACCACATCCCCATCGAAGATACCAGCGTCCCTCATGCTATCCCCCTTGACCTTCAGGGCAAAGGTATCCCGGATTTTAAAATAGGTGCTGTCTACCCGAATGGTTCCCTCCACATGTTCAATGGCTAAAATGGGCTCCCCAGCCGCCACCCGACCGATGATGGGCACCTCCCCGTCATCCCTGAACACCCAATCCGAAAGTTCAATCCCCCGGGAAAGCTGACTTCGGCGTTTGATATAACCCTTCTTCTCTAAGGCCAGTAATACCTGCCGCACCCCGTTGGTTGACCGGATACCGAATTCCTCCCCGATCTCTCGGATGGTGGGGGGATAACCCCGCCCCTGGATTTCAGATTTAATAAAAGCCAAAATCCCAGCCTGTTTTTCCGTCAATTTCCTGCGCATCTTTACCTCCTATGCGTAAAATGACCCGTTTAATTGGTTAAAATCTTGAATCATTATTGCCGAGAATCATCTATCCACTTACATCCATAATATACTGAACAAATGTTCAAAAGTCAAGAGAAAAAATAAGAAACCTGGGGGGGTCAGTAAAAACCTCCCCACCTTTATGCCGTAATCCCGTAGAGCTCTTCGGACAAATTCATTCCGCCCCAGAAAAATCTTGTAGATTAGTTCTGGAGAACTGCATTTTCTGCTTGGATAAATGAATTCGTATGAGTATATTGATCCCTAAAAAACTACGAGGATCCATGGCACCGGAAACCTATCGATCAGGCGTCCAACTGATTAGGAAAGACTTAAAGATTCCAAAGAGGTAACCGTCCTCAGAAGAAGGATGGTTTAGTTCTTCTTCGAGCACCAACAAAGACGCCCCACTAAAAATGGGGCGGTCTCACCCGACGAGGTCATTTTAGAACACAACTAAAAAACCCCTGGCCACCGCTGACCAGGGGTTTTGATCTGACTAAACATTTCTATCGTCCCCTTCATTCATCAAGGAACCACTTCGGTCTTTTCTGGGGTCTCTTTTTCAACAGCCTCACCTTGTTCAACGCCTTCCTCAGCAATGGTTTCCCCCTCAGATACAGGTCGTTCCGGCCTGCCAGTTTGGAATCGGTCAAGCAGGTTTTTCAGGTTACCGGTCAATCTCTTCAAGTCCTCAGCGGCCCGGGTAATGCTTTGGGCCCCCTGGGATGTCTGATTGACGGCTAAAGATATCCCCTCCAATCCCTTGTTAACGGTCTCTTGGATATCCTCAGGAAGCTGATTGTCCTGTTCGATGGCCCGGATGGTCTCGGTCAGTTTATCCACTTCGGTCCGCAATTCCTGGATTGCTCCCCCCATCTTCTTTGCCAGATCCGTCTCATTATTGACCTCCTCATTCCCCTCCGCCACCGACCCCTGGGTTCCCTTTATCTCCTCGTCAATCTCGTTTAGGACGACCACCAGGTCTTTGGATACGTTCCCGACCCGTTCAGTCATCTTTTTGATCTCGTCGGTAACCACCACGAACCCCCCACCCCGCTCGCCGATGCGGGCCGCTTCAACGGCCGCAGTCAGGGCCAGTTGGTTAGCCTGAATAATGATGTCATTAATACTGTCAATAGCGGCATGGATCTTCTCAGCGTTGCGGTTGAAATTCTCCGACATCTGGCTGAACACCCCGAACAGATGGACAAGATGGTCAATACCCCGGGACAACTGGGCGGCCAACAGATCCCCCCGTTCGCCGATCTCGCCCGCCCGGCGGGCAGTAACGCTGGCACTGGCCGCCCGCTGCTGGGTCTGGTTGATGGTCTCAGAAAGGTTTTCCACCTGATCAGCCACCTGCCTGGCCTGAGTATTCTGCTCTTCATAACCCGAGACCAGTCGGGAGCTTTCTACCGCCAGATTATCGGCTGTCTGAATGACCATCTCCGAGGAGCCGCCCATCTGGGAAATCACATTCTTTAGATTCACAGAAACGTCGCTTAACGCCTGAACCAGGGGAGCCAACGCCTCCCCCTGTCCCGGAGGAAACTCCACCGTTAAATCACCACCCTTCAGCGCATTCAGCCTCTCTAAGATTCCCGGAAGTTCCTCCTCCAGAACCCCTTTTAGCTCCTGAACATCCTTCTCAGAAGCTTCATACTCCTTTAATTTGGTCTCCAATTCTTCCACGGTACCCCGAAGCTCCTCCGAAATCCGACCCTTCTCTTCCATCTCTTTCTGGAGGGTCTCCTTCTCGGTTAACGCTTCATCCCTGGTTTTTACCGCCTCCGTCAGGGCATCCTTGGCCGATTTTTGCTGATCCTTGATCTCGTCCATTTCCCGGCGAATACTCACGACCATCTGGTTAAAGGTCGCCTCCAAGTCGCCGATCTCATCCCCGGAAACCACCCCCAGTTCGGCGCCCATATCCCCACTGGCCACCCGCTCCCCCGCCCTCTTCAATTCAACCAAGGGCGCACCGATCTTCTTAGCCACCATCATCAAGGCTACGAAGAGAAAGACAACCCCCAATCCCACCAAGACACCTTGAAAAACTACCTCGATCCCGGCGGACACAGAAAAGCCGATCAGCCCGGAAATTACTATAATAGGTAGAAATAAAGCCAATACTTTAATGGTTATCTTCCGCTTAAAAAGCATCCACAACAGACCGGAGATAACCAACGTCCCCAGGATCACCCCCCCCGACATAAGTAAAGATTTCATCACCGATAATCCCCCTTTCTAATAGAAAATTTGTTTTGTAGCTTAATATAAATAAACATTACATAAAAGTCAAGAAATTTCTTAAAAACAATCCATTAAAAACAATATATAATTAATTTATTCTAAATACGACACGTTTAGCCAACGCGCCGCCCTGACTTCATCCAATCTTTTCATCGGGGTAGTATGGGGGGCGTTATGCACCACCTCGGGGCGTCTTTCGGCCTCCCCGGCAATCTGCTCCATGGCTTGGATAAAATGATCCAACGATTCTTTACCCTCGGTTTCAGTGGGCTCAATCATCAGGGCTTCGGGGACGATGAGGGGAAAATATACCGTGGGGGCATGAACATCAAAATCTAAGAGGCGCTTGGCCACATCCAAAGCCTTCACCCCCATTTCCTTCTGTTTCACCGCTGAAAGCACAAATTCGTGCATGCAGGGTCCTGGATAGGGTAGATGGTAACAGGACTTAAGTTTTTCCATCACATAGTTAGCGTTGATGAGGGCATTTTCGGCCACCCTTTTTAGTCCCTTACCCCCTAACATTTTGATGTAAACATAAGCCTTGACCAACACCCCAAAGTTGCCGAAAAAGCTGTGCATGCGACCGATGGAGTTTGGAAGTTCATAATCTAGATAATACCGGGATGCAGGACTTCTATTCATTTCTTCCGAAATTCCTGGCCTGGCGGGCTTGGATCTGGGCTCTAAAGTTCGCTGCTTTATGAGGGGAACCGGTAAGAATTCCGCCAGATGTTCCTTTACCCCAACGGGACCGCTTCCCGGTCCCCCACCGCCGTGGGGGGTTGAAAAAGTCTTGTGGAGGTTAAAGTGTACCACGTCGAACCCCATATCCCCGGGTCGGACGATACCCATCAGGGCGTTGAGATTGGCCCCATCCATGTAAAGCAAGGCCCCGGCGTCGTGGACAACCCGGGCCACTTCCAGTATCTGGGTCTCAAATAAGCCCAGGGTGTTCGGATTGGTGATCATAAAAGCGGCCACATCCTCGTCCATAACGCCCCTTAGGGCATCGAGGTCCACCAAACCCTGAGGGTTGGACTTTATCTCTACCCCCTCATAGCCGGCAAGATGGATGCTGGCCGGGTTGGTGCCGTGGGCCGAATCAGTAATGATAACCTTCCTTCTCGGATTTCCCCTCAATTTATGATAAGCCCGCATGACGAGAAGACCGGTCAGCTCCCCGTGGGCGCCGGCGGCCGGCTGCAGGGTTACCCTGTCCATGCCTCCGATTTCACAGAGATCCCGCCCCAGTTCATCCATCAAACGCAACGCCCCTTGAACGGTTTCCTCGTCCTGAAAAGGATGGATGTGGGTGAAGCAGAACCATGAGGCGATTTCCTCATTGACCTTGGGATTATACTTCATCGTGCAGGAACCCAGGGGGTAAAAACCCTTATCCACGTGGTGATTCATTGAGGAAAGGTTTATAAAATGCCGGATGACCTCGGGTTCTGATACTTCTAGTAGCCCTAAGTCCTTATTCCGCAGGAAATGCGCTGGGATAAGTCCATCCCTCTCCGGAATGTCCAAAGGGGGAAGCGAATAGCCCTTTTTCCCTTTTTTGCTGATCTCAAAGATTAATTTTTCAGGCATCGGGACCTTACTAAATATCTCAAAATTTTTATGGCAATATCAGCTTAATTCAGGCTTTCACCAGTTCCCAGAACTTTTTGGGCTTAAGGATTTTAACGCCCAGAAATTCCCCCAATCCAAGCAGATGTTTATCACCAGTAACGAGGATCTAACCTATAAATTCTGATTTATCAACATGGGTGAATTTGAATTTGGGATATTCTATAACCTTTTTAATTTCTTGCAGAATCTTCGGGGTTATATAAATTTCAATTTCACTCTGCAAACATTTCAGGAATATTTTATGGGGAACACCCCGCCAACCCAGAGCAGAGATTAAAACATTCGTATCCAAGACTACCTTCTTCTTGCCCATTTTATAGCCTTATCAACATCCTTAGGGGTAATACCCTCATTTTTAAATTTCCTCCTTACTTTTTCAGAAAGGCTTCTAAATCTCTCATCAAGCGACGGCTTTCTAATTTTTCTTATTATTATGAAATCACCCCCACTAGAAACCAACAGATTGTCGTTTGGTTTCAAATGTAAATTTTCTTTTATCTCTTGAGGAAGCTCAAATTCCTTTTGGCTGTCAATAGTTAATATCCTTTCCATAACAACCTCCATAAAATTAAACCATCTAGAAAATTTAATCAGAAATTTAAATCATGGAGAATCCTTAGAATACATTCAATACTTCACCTATCTCTATCCGTAAGAATTCCTGAGTGCTTTCACAAATCGATCCATTTCGTCTTTGGTCCTCTTCTCAGTAACCGCTACCAAAAGGCAATCGTTCAACCCATAATCAAAGCGACCGAGGTCAATGCCGGCAAATATCTCTTTCCCCCTCAACTGACGGATCAAATCTCCAGGGGAAAGGGGAACTTGGAGGACGAATTCTTTGAAAAAAGGTCTGGGGATTCTGAGTTTGAACCCCTTTAATTGGGCAATCTCTTCTGCCAAATAATGGCTTTTTTGAAGACAAAGTTGGGCCACCCCCCTTATGCCCTCTTTTCCCATTAAGGACAGATAGACAGCAGCCGCCAAGGCGTTTAGGGCCTGGTTGGAGCAGATATTCGACGTCGCTCTTCCCCTACGGATATGTTGCTCCCGGGTCTGGAGGGTCATTACAAACCCCGGTTTCCCCTCCCTGTCCTGTGTGGCCCCGACGATGCGCCCCGGAAGGCGGCGGATCAGGCTTTCCTTAACAGCAAAGATGCCCAGGTAGGGCCCCCCGTAGGAGAGGGAATTTCCCAGACCCTGCCCTTCTGCAGTCACCACATCAGCCCCGTAGTCCCCGGGCGGCTTGAGAAGGCCCAATGAAATAGGGTCAACGGAAACCACATAAAGCGCCCCCGACCGATGGACGACCTTTTCAAGCTCCTCCACTTCTTCCAAACATCCCAAAAAATTGGGATGTTGCACCAGGACGGCAGCAGTCTGGTCATCTACCGTTTCCCCTAACCGATCTTCATCGGTAGCACCCTCCTTCAGGTCTACCTCAACTAAGCTCAGTCCCAAACCCTGAAGACTGGTGCGGAGAACGGATCGGTAATGGGGATGGATCCCTTTAGAGATCACCACTTTCCGGCGACCGGTGTGGTGATAGGCCAGAAAGGCCGCCTCCGCCAGCGCCGTTGCCCCGTCATAAAGCGAGGCATTGGCCGCATCCATACCCATAAGGCGGCAGATTAAGCTCTGGTATTCGTAGATCGCCTGCAGGGTGCCCTGGCTGACCTCGGCCTGGTAGGGGGTATAGGCGGTGTAGAATTCAGGCCTGGAGGTTACAGCCCGCACCGCCGCCGGGATGAAATGATCGTAAGCACCCCCACCTAGAAAGGAGACAAATTCATTAACGGTTTCGTTCAAACCGCTGATTTTAGCCAGGGATCTTGTTATTTCAACTTCGGATAATCCCCCTTTTATGTCCAGCTCCCGATTTAAACGGACACTTTTGGGAATGGGAACCAGCAGATCCTCAAAACCTTGGACGCCGATCTCAGTCAACATATCCGCCCGATCCCGATCCGTATTGACGATAAAGGGCATAAATACCTTTGATAATCAATATTCCATTTTAACCGATCAGCTTTTTATAGTCCCCGGGGGAGAGGAGGTCGTCCTTCTCCCCTGGGTTGGAATTTTTTATCTTTATCATCCAGCCTTCCCCGTAGGGGTCTTGGTTTACCTTTTCGGGCGTCCCGTCCAGCTCCCTGTTCACTTCAACCACCTCCCCGGACATAGGGGCAAGCAGATCGGCCACAGTTTTTACCGCCTCGATGGTGCCGAAGCTCTTCCCCTGTTCCACCACCGTCCCCACCCCGGGGAGCTCCACGAAAACAACGTCCCCCAGCTCTGATTGGGCGTAGTCGGTGAGGCCCACCGTGGTACTATCATCCTCAATCAAAGCCCATTCGTGGTCCTTTGTATAAAGTAAATGATTGGGAACATTCATCTTCTCCTCCCTTCTGATTTATCCAAAACGTTCCAGAAATCCGGTATCAAATTGACCCTTACGAAAATCGGGGTTGGTGATGACCCTCTGGTGAAAGGTAATGGTAGTCTTTACCCCTTCGACGACAAACTCTTCAAGTGCTCTTTCCATGCGGCCTAAGGCCTCCTCCCGGTTGCTGCCGTGGGTGATCACCTTGGCGAGCAAGGAATCATAATAGGGTGGGATCTCGTAACCGGCGTAGGCGTGTGTATCCACCCGAATGCCGGGTCCCCCAGGTACGTGGAAGGAGGTGATGTGACCCGGATTGGGCAAGAAGCTTTTATCGGGGTCCTCAGCATTGATACGACATTCAATGGCGTGGCCGTGGAGTTTGATGTCTGACTGGCGGCACCGCATGGGCTCTCCCCCAGCCAGACGAATCTGTTCCTTAATGAGATCAATACTCGACACCAGTTCCGTAACCGGATGTTCCACCTGGATGCGGGTGTTCATCTCCATAAAATAGAAGTTGCCATCCTTGTCCAATAGAAATTCGACCGTCCCCGCGCTCTGGTAGCCTATCGATTTGGCCCCGGTCACCGCCGACTGACAGATCTGCTGTCGTAATTCGGTATCAACGGCCGGGGACGGAGATTCCTCAATCAGTTTCTGGTGTCGTCGTTGAATCGAACACTCACGTTCTCCCAGATGGATCATCTCCCCGTATTGGTCACCCAGAACCTGCACCTCTATGTGTCGGGGGTGATCCAGGTATTTTTCCAGATAGAGCTCCCCGCTGCCGAATCCGGCCTCGGCCTCGGCCCGGGCCATGTCGAAGGCGTTTTCCACGCCCCCCTCCTCCCTCACAATCCTCATCCCCCGGCCCCCACCACCGGCGGCCGCCTTGAGCATCACCGGATAACCGATCTCCCCGGCCAGTCTTCGGGCCTGGGACACATCCTCTAAATTACCATCGCTTCCCGGAATAACAGGAACCCCGGTCTTCTGCATGGTCACCTTAGCCACCGCTTTATCCCCCATCAGAGAGATCATTTGGGCTGAGGGACCGATGAATTGCACACCGTTGGCGAGACAGATTTCCGCAAAGGAGGTGTTCTCCGCCAGAAAACCATAGCCCGGATGGATAGCATCAGAGGCGGTCACCTCAGCGGCGCTGATGATCCGGGGAATGTTGAGGTAGCTGGAGCCCACGGCAGGGGGGCCGATGCAAACCGCCTCATCGGCAAACCGCACGTGCAGGGAATCCCGATCAGCCTCGCTGTAGACGGCCACGGTAGCAATTCCCAATTCCTTGCAGGCCCGGATGATGCGGAGGGCGATCTCCCCCCGATTGGCGATCAATACCTTCTCTAACACGGGGATCCTTTTATATACTGGCTTCAATCAAAAACAGGGGCTGGTTATATTCCACTGGTTGCCCATCCTCGACCACAATTCTGGAAATTCGTCCGCTTAATTCCGATTCAATTTCATTCATGATCTTCATAGCTTCAATAATACACAGGGTTTGCCCCAGGACCACCGCATCCCCCACCTCGACATATGGATCGGCGTTTGGAGCGGGGGCCCGGTAGAAGGTGCCCACCATTGGGGATTTAACCTCCTGTATGTTTTTGATTTCAGCAGCGGGTGGGCCTTCCTCGGGGGGGGGAACCGAAGAGGTCGGAACTTCCTGGGCCGGGGCCATCTGGGTGACAGGATTGGGGGCTTCTACAGGAAATGGATTGGGGGTGGGACTAGCTTTGCTCACCCGCACCCGGCTACCGTCCTCCTCAACCTCAAGCTCAAGGATGTTGCTCTTCTCAACCAGTTTTATAATCTTTTTGATCTCTGACAAATTCATGATCTCTCCTGATCAACTATCCATAGCTAAATTGATGACAATTTAGTAAACAGCATTCTATTTCTTGATCCTTTCGATGTAACTGCCGCTGCGGGTATCTATTTTCAAGATGTCCCCTTCCTCGATGAACAACGGAACGGTCACCACGGCGCCCGTCTCCACGGTGGCCGGCTTCGATCCCCCAGATGCCGTATCCCCCTTGAGTCCTGGTTCCGTTTTCTCAACTTTCAATTCTACGAAAAGAGGAAGTTCAATTTGGACGGGCTGTTGGCCGTGGAATAGCACCTTTAAGGTCTCGCCTTCCTTTATAAATTTCCACCGCTCACCCAACAGTTTTCCTGACAGGGGAGTCTGTTCGTATGTGTCCTGATCCATAAAAAAATAGCTGTCCCCATCGCGGTAAAGATACTGCATGGGACGCCCCTCCAGCCTGACCTCCTCGATCTTTTCCCCGCCACGGAAGGTATTGTTAACTACCTGACCGGTGCGCACGTTTTTCAGCTTTGTCCGCACGAACGCCCCCCCCTTGCCCGGCTTCACGTGGAGAAATTCGATAATCTCCCATAAGTTATCCCGGAACCTAATCGTCATTCCGTTTCTGAAATCAGCAGTGGTGGCCATCTTTATATTACTTTATATTACTTTTAAAAATTAAATATCATTATGTGTTAAAACCAAGAATAATTATCTATTGCTCCTCTAGAAATTCTCTTATTTTATCCATAGTTTCTTCTGTATGGCGTTCAATTTCACACTCCCATACTCGTAAGACCCGCCATCCGAGATCCGTTAATTCTTGCATATGTCTTTGATCTCGCTCTTTATTCTTTAAAAGTTTTTTAGCCCAATATTCGGTTCTAGTACCTGGTATTCTTCCCTCTTTACAATCCTTGTGCAAGTGCCAAAAACACCCATGAACAAATATAATTGCATTATATTTTTTTAAAACAATATCTGGTTTTCCTATTAAATTTTTCACATTTATCCTGAATCTATAACCCATTGAATGCAAAAGGCTACGAACAAGCTTTTCAGGTTTCGTATCCTTACTTCGTATTCTTGACATCACTTCACTTCTTTTATCTTTAGTCCAAATATCCATACTGTAAGCTTATATTAATTATTCCTAATTCAAAATTTTTACAATAAATGATTTTAAGGATTTTGCAAAATTAAAAGCAAGAGGCATAGGCACCCCATTGCTAATTAGCTTGAATTTGTTTGTTAAAGAACCACCTTCAGGCAGAATATACGTGTCAGGTATCCCTTGGATCCTTATAACTTCCCTTACTGAAAGCCTTCTTGCTTTCCAAGGGTGAAGGTGAACTTCATTGTTTCCGTAACAGGCTGTCGGACTATATCGAAAACGGTGGAGTCTTTTAAATGATTTTCTGTATGTATCCCCCTCGTCAATTTCGTAAAACTTCTTAGAGTGTGGTTTAAAATATTCCATACCATTTGGCAAGTCTTCAGGCGAGGGATTAGTACTCAATGATGCATATACTGCCAAATTTTCCGGAATAAATTCCGGTTTTAAGACATTGCTTCCAAATTTATTTCTAGTAGGCCATTCAATAGTTTCTATATTTTTAAATTTTCCTTTCGGAAAAGGAAACCAATTGGAATCGAAGTAATGTTTTGTAGTTTTGATTATTTTATTCAATAATTGCATTCTCATACCGACTAAAAACATCCTTGGTCTGTCCTGTGGTACGCCAAATTGTAATGCATTTAAGATAGTCAAGTCTGTGATGTATCTATTTTCTGTCAAATGTAATCTTAATTTTTCTAGAAACAATCTATGTTTTCTTATACGGAATAGACCAGATACGTTCTCCATAACAAAAAATGTAGGTTGCATATTAATTATCAATTCAATAAAAACCTGGGTCAATCTCCCTTTTTCACCACTAAATCCCAGGTTTTTACCACTATTGCTAAAATCTGGACAAGGCGGACCTCCTATAACACCCCAAATAGAAGGTTCTTGATTTCCAAAAGCTCTATCTTTGATTTCTTTAGAATTTAAGGATTCTATAGACCGTCTTTCTATTATTTTTGCATCTTTTTTTATACCTTCAGCTTTTCGCCAGTGATTATATCCACATTCATATAACTCTATGAAACATGAATTGTTTTCATTGGTCCAAACAATATCAAACCCGGCTTTCTCAAATCCCATATCCAAGAAACCAGCGCCTGTAAAAAAAGAAAGAATGGGAATATTTTTAAATAATTGTTCTTGATTATTTTGCATTTTTGAAAATAAATAATTATTTTAATAATTCAAATTCATATATTTTAAATGATTCACGATTTTTCATCATAATAATAAAATGGAGGAGGAAATCTTAGTATATGATCATCTTCGTCTGCATCCTGAATTGTTGTAACATCTTTCAACCATTCTCTGAGAAAGCTTTCTGCTCTTGGATCTTCACCGGTTTTATTAACAAATTTTATAGGATTACCGAGCTTTAAATAGCGAGGAGTAGCTCCTAGCCTATTTTTAAGTTCAATACCAGCAGCAAAACGGCGAATATCAGACACGAAATCTAAGACTATTACTTTATCTTTACCAGGGCTTATCCGTAATCCGCGGCCAAGTTGTTGTACAAATATTCGCCTACTATGTGTTACTCTCTGAAAAACCAATATATTTACATCTGGAACATCTATGCCCTCGTTAAAAATATCAACTGCACAAATTATACCAATAAGACCATCAGAAAAATCACATAACATTACACTACGGTCTATTGGGCTCATCTTCCTTCCATTATAGGTCCCACTGTAAATTACAGTAGCATTCGTAAATCCGGTAGCATTTATTTTGTCTCTCATCGTAAAAGCATGGTCTATCCTTGAACAAAAAACTATTGCTTTAGGGTTTTTCACTTGATACCATGTTTTACGAAGAACATCTATAACAGCATCGTCCCATTCCTTGATGAAAAGAGTGCGGTTTAAAGCTCGCGGGGTGACATTTTTAATTTCTACCAGCTGTTTCCAGTTAACGTTGTCTACATGCATCCTATAGTCCACGTTTGCTAGGAAACCGTTTGCCATGCCCTGAATTATATCTATGCAACATAGTTTTTCAGTGAAAAGTTCTTCAAGATCCTGCTCATCGCTCCGCCAGGGAGTTGCCGTCATTCCTAGCAAAAAAGGCCCACTACGGTTTCCTGCTCTGGTTTCACTTAATAGTCCCATGTAAGTTGGGCTTCCTGCATGGTGAGCTTCGTCTATTATAATCATGTCGTAGGAAACAGGCAACTCTCCAAATTTTTTAAGTTCATTTGACACTGAGTCAACGCAGGCAAATGTGATTATACTAGATTCAAGATTTCCCCTTTCATAACCGTTCCATACTATAGTTGTTTGGTTTTTTGTAAGGAATGGCCAGAATGCTCTTTCAAGCTGATATACAAGTTCATTCGTATGTGCAAGCACAAGGACTCTTCTTAATTTTTCAGGATTCCTGCTCAGCAACTGGCGGACTGCGGAAGCGGCAACAAAGGTTTTCCCTAAGCCGGTAGCCATAATTATGATTCCGGACTTATTATCTCCTGCTAGAAAACAATTTACAATATTTTTTATAGGGGATTCCTGGTATTTACGGTGGGATTTTAAACAACTACTGCTTTCTGGAAGCGAACCCCATTCCCTTTTCAATTTTGCGCCATCCCAGAGCTGCAGCGGTATGCCGCTAGCTTGAAGGGTAACTTGTCTCTGGTATACATCTGTTCGGAAAAACCGATTTGTTGCTATTATAGGTATTTCGGACCTGTATCTTCTGGAGGCTTCTATAATTTCGTCAACAACATCATTGTCAATATTCCCAGAGCTCCGAAACTTAACTTGTACAATGTAGCGTTTACCGTACCTTCTTGCCAAGATATCCGCACCTCCATCTCCTGTTCTGCCAACAAGCCTGACATCTTCAAAAAAACCGTGAATCATTAACCTAGCAACCGCGCGTTCCATTGCCTGCCATGGCCCGCATGATATTAGCTCATCGCTGATAAATGGCATTATAAACTCCGTAATGTTTAAACTAGGCGATCCGTTACCATCCTCAAAGTCTGATTTATTTTCCTAATATAGTTAATGTCGGGATTCCTATATTCAGAGAACGCTAGCATATCCTCAAGGCACCTTTGGTATTTACCAACAATCTCTTTCTTAATCTTTTGCAGGGTCTGCGGATCAGGTACATCTAGTTTTTCATAAAGTTCTTCCCAGTATTTACCATCGAAGAATTTATCAGGGTAGTTTCGGAAAAGGGTTACTATCATATTATCTGGTAAATACCTCAGGTATTCCCCGCTTTTAGTAAGTTCATCCTTCCTGTGCAAAAGGTTATTTTTGTGAAGTTGATCAATCACACATGACTGTTCCTTATCGTCCATGTTTTCATATATAGATTGCGATGTTCTTCCGAAAAGACTGGGGAGGGCATCACCCATCTGTCTGAAGAATTCTTTGACTTCTCTAGATACTTCTTCGCTGTCAAGCTCTACCCGTTTCCTCCAAACCTCAGAATGGATCAGGTAATATAGGTTGGAATGGGACCATAATTGTCTGCTTTCATCTGTAATCCTGCCCTGGTAGCTCTGCCATATCCATTTTGCAACTTCGATAGAAATAATATCTTCTGGTCTGTCCTGGTATCTATTATAAATCGGGTGGGTCTGGTCGAGGAAAACATGCATTTCATTTGCAGTACAGTGCACCACTGCTGGCAACCTGAATTCGCCTCTCTGCAATACTAAACCGTTATTTACGTAATAAGCCTTTAGCTGTAACGATGACATAGAGATGCCATCGGGAAGTTTAATAGAGAGGCTTTCGCTAGAAAGATCACCAACCATAGTAGAATTTTCTTTTAAATATTCAAATTTAAACGTATCTTCAACCCCTCGAGGTAGCCCGCACCTTCTACACTTAAAAGCATCGGGTGGGTTTCTCCGCAGACAAGAATTGCACGTCCATTCTCTTTCTTCTTCAGGTACCTGGTTTTTACCACAGTTAGGACATGTAGGGGCTGAAAGGGCTATATCTTGGCCGCATTCTATACATTTTTTAGCAATAAAAATGTGGCCGCAGTGACACTGTTCCTCATTTTTGAGACATTGCATACCACAGTTAGGACACTCTTTCATTTCAGGTGCTGGTCGGATATCTGCCCTCTCAACAAGCGCCCACCATCCAGAATCGTCTTTGGGACCGTAACCGGGTTCATTTTTTTCAAACTTCTCGTACAATTCCTTTTCAACTTCTCTAGAAATACGGCTAGGACCACCTTTGCTTTCATCCCAGTAACCCAAATACATATCGGACCGTCCAGGTTTCCTGACTCTTCTATACCCCTGGAAGAGCTTATAAATTGGCGATTTGTTTTCTGGTTCGTTATAGGACCGCTGGGTCTCTGGCAAAAGAGAGCTATCTCCGCGCAGGAATTTTATTATTTCTATCCACTCAGGCGACGTACTCTGAAAATCAGTTTTTGTAAAATCTGTAGGTACATGGTCAATATGGACTTCCCCTACTATACGCCCGTGTATTCCATCAACAACATATTCCTTAATTTTTTCTCCTGTAGCTTCAGGAGTCCAATAAAACACAGCTTCTTTTTCTTCTATAAGGATTGCCCTTCCGTTTCTAATAAAATCTATGCCATATTTATTTTGGTCATCGAACCGCTGAATTCCTACAAACCCTTTAATTAAACATTCCCTAGTTTTGACTTTACCCGCTTTTCCGCAATGTTCACATTCATCCATATGCAATGGAACTAAGCTGCTACAGGTATAGCATCTTTTCTCTGTCCTGAGTATCTCATGAAAATCAAACCTCGCCGGGATACGTCCGTGCCCGATTCTTTCTACAAACCTGTTAGCTCCCCATACACAATGGTGAAAAACAGGGCATTCCCTGCTATTTACATTTATATTTAATTTTTTCCTTAACAAAGTAGAGTACCTTCTACCAATCTGCTTTGTAAGCTTAGGAATACCTATGTTAACAAGTTTTTTTATAAATCCGTAATTCTGGGTCCCTTCCTCCCACCAGTCTGAAATTTCTACTTCAACACCTGTATATTCTTCATATGCTTTCGGGCATTCTTCAACGGGCACATCAAAAGTTCCACCTTTGACTAGCTCTGGCAGATTAATTGTGATGCAAAAAAGATTTTTATCTTCTTTCCGCGCAGTTCTAAATACAGTTTTTTTTCCTAGTTTCCCTGTTGAAATATTAAAACCCATGCCGAAAAGTCCTAGTTTCCCGATTGCTTCATGTCCGCTGAACCCCGCCCTTACTGCGTCATTAGCTTCTTCCTTGCTTAATCCTGGACCATTATCTCTAATAATCACTCTACCGATTTCTTCATCAATTTCCCTCCTTGTAGGCAACGTAATGTCAATAGTTGGATTTTTAATTTCCAGCCCCTCCTCTTTTGCTTCACTAAATCCATCAACAGAATTATCAATTAATTCACAAATTGCATTAATAGGTGGCATAGGATTATGTGTAATAACTTCAAGGATTCTGGGATTCGGTGTAATATTAATAGTTTTCATCTTAACCCTCCATTACTATCAAAACTTTAACAACAATTCTTCCACACCATCAAAAAAGTACTTCAGTCTCGCATCGCACAATATTCCCCGCACATGGTGCACATTTGCTGGTCCGGGGTGGTCCCTCCTTGATCGTGCAATTCTTGAGCCCTTTTAGGATCAATGCTTAAGGCGATGTGTTCCTTCCAATCAAACCGCTTTCGGGCCTCGGAGAGCCGATCGTCCACCTCCCGGGCTCCAGGAATCCCTTTGGCGATGTCACCGGCGTGGGCAGCGATGCGGGCGGCGATCACTCCTTCCCGCACATCGTCCACATTGGGTAGACGTAGATGCTCCGAGGGGGTCACGTAACAGAGAAAATCGGCACCGGCGGCCGCCGCCATGGCCCCACCGATAGCCGAGGTGATGTGATCATACCCGGGGGCAAAATCGGTCACCAGGGGTCCTAATACATAGAAGGGAGCCCCATGGCAGAGCTTTTTTTCCAGTTCTACGTTAATGGCCACCTCGTGCAGGGGGATGTGACCCGGCCCCTCCACCATAACCTGCACCCCGGTTTTCCGGGCCCGGTCCACCAGCTCGCCCAGGGTGATGACCTCTTCAATCTGGGTGCGGTCGGTAGCATCCTTTAAACTTCCCGGCCTCATCCCATCCCCCAGGCTTAAGGTAACGTTAAACTCCCCGGCCATTTCTAACAACCGATCGTAATGCTCATAAAGAGGGTTTTCCCTGCCGTGATGCTGCATCCACTTGACTAAAAAAGATCCTCCCCGACTCACCACCCCCACTAAACGGCCCTCTTTTTCCATCCGTTCCACAGCGCTTAACGTCACCCCGCAGTGAACGGTAATATAATCAATCCCGTCTTCCAGATGGCGGCGAATGGCATCAAAGATATCATCAGGGGTCATCTCCACTATGTGCTTTTTTCGCTTAGCCATGTCGCAAGCAGCCTCGTAGATGGGAACCGACCCCACCGGAACAGTGGAAACCTCCATGATCCTTCGCCTGATTTCCCTTAAATTTCCCCCGATAGAAAGGTCCATAATGGTATCGGCTCCATTGGCAATGGCCGTTCTCACCTTTTCCAATTCCATCTCAAGGTCAACTTTTTCGGGTGAAGTGCCCAGGTTGGCATTAACCTTCGTCCGGAGACCCTCTCCTACCGCCAACAGCTTTGCCTTCAGGTGCCGCTTGTTTCGGAACAGAACCACCCGGCCCGAGTTTATTTTCTCCTCCAGCTCCCGAACCGAAATACGTTCCTCTTCACTTACTTGCTTAACCGCCGCCGCAAAATTTTTATCTTCAAACAAATGTGAATAGCTCAATGTAATCTCCAAAGTTATTTTTCTTTTTGTTTAGAAGATATATTTTTTAATCCTCTTCAAATGTTATTCTTGCCAACACAAACCTTGAAATCTTCTCCGCTGCTTCAAAAGCCTCATATGCATCTCTCTCACCAATGGCTTCCCAGGGTAGATCTCCCGGGTAACGACCTTCTTCGATATATTCGTCTAACAGTTTGCATTCCTCTCTTAAATCTTCAAAGTCCGAATCAAACTCAATGGCATAGGCTAACAGGTTCTCTTAATCGTGAATTTTCTTAAGTCTCCATCCATTCCAGATAAGGTAGGCTTTCAAGTATTTTTCTGCACATCCTTGACATATAAAACATACTGTATGGCATGGAATGAAATGTTCACCCTCAAAATCAGATTTAATAGATTTTTTTGCGGCAATCAAATTATCCCTTGCAAAAAGTAGCCATTCCTTAACATATTCAACATTATTTTTTTTCATATAATACCTTTCCGTCCTTAAAGATATGATACAGATAAAAATGATCCCCCATTTCAAATCTTCGCTTAACTTCTTCCGTTTTTCGAACCCATAAATCAACTGGAAATTTCCTGCCCCAGAGCAAATCTGCCACTTTTCTTCGCATCATCCGACTATTGTGGTCGCCGTCCTTGATAATAAATAAGTCTAAATCACTACTTTCACGATAATCTCCCTTAGCATAAGAACCAAATAAGATAATCTTTTCAGGATTAATGGCTCTTACAATTTTCTGAACGATATATTGTATTAACTCCGGGGTAATTTTAGAAGTAGCTAATTTTTTATCACCTGTCATTATTCCCTCATTTTATTCGTCATGATCAAATTTTCAAATTCTTCCTCATCAATGATCTTAACCCCTAGCTTTTTGGCCTTTTTGTATTTGGACCCCGGTTCCTCGCCCGCTAACACAAAGTCTGTCTTTTTAGAAACGCTGGAGATCACCTGGCCCCCCTCATTATGGATAATCTCGGAGGCCTCCTCCCGGGTAAAGCCAGCCAGCCGGCCCGTAAGGACGAAGGTCTTCCCAGCAAAAATTCCCTTCGGTGCGGGGATCTCTTCGTCTTCCGCAGCCATCCGAACTCCAGCCTTGGCCAGCCTTTCGATGACCTTCAGATTAACCTCGTTCTGGAAGAATTCCACCACGCTCCGGGCGATCCGGGGGCCGATTTCATAGACCGCCTCCAGCTCCTCACAGGTGGCGGATTTCAAGCGGTCCATGGACCCAAAATGGCGGGCGATCACCCGGGCCACTGTGGCCCCCACGAACCGGATACCCAGGGCAAAAAGTACCTTCTCAAACGGTCGCTCTTTACTTTTTTCAATGGCCCTTATCAGATTATCAGCGCTCTTTTCCGCCATTCGTTCCAGGGGGATCAAATCATCGGCTTCCAGAAAATAGGGGTCACTAAAATCCCTGATCAAGTTGTTTTCGATCAACTGTTCCACGATGGCTGTGCCCAGACCTTCAATGTCCATGGCCCCCCGGGAAGCGAAATGTTCGATGCGCCGCTGAACCTGGGCCGGGCAGGATAGGTTCTCACAGCGGGAGATGATCTCTCCCTCAGGCTTGATCAATGGGCCTCCGCATACGGGACAGGTCTTCGGCATTTGAAAGGGGACAGTTCCTGGAAGACGTTTCTTTAGGACAACTTCCGACACCTTGGGAATGACATCCCCCCCTTTTTTCAGCACCACCGTATCCCCAACCCGAAAGTCCTTGCGGGCGATCTCCTCTTCATTGTGTAAGGTGGCCCGATGGATGGTGGACCCGGCTAAACGAACCGGCTCCAATTCCGCCACCGGGGTCACCGCCCCGGTGCGGCCTACCTGGAGGGAAATACCCTTCAGTATGGTTTCTGCCTCCCGGGCCTTAAACTTATAGGCCATCGCCCAGCGGGGACTCTTGGCGGTGCTGCCCAGCACCTGGTGCTGGGGGATGGAATTTATCTTCACCACCACCCCATCAATCTCATAAGGAAGATCATCCCTCCTGGGCTCCCATTCCCGGCAGAACTCGATGACTTCATCAATGTTGCCGCACAACCTGAAATTCTGATTGACCGGCAAGCCCAGCTTCCCCAGGGTCTTCAAATCATCGTAGTGAAATTGTTCCTCCTCGCTGGAATAGCTCAGGTAGTATAAATAGATCCGCAGGGGGCGGGAAGCAACAACCCTCGGATCCTGCTGTTTCAGGGTCCCGGCAGTGGCGTTCCGGGGATTGGCGAATAGTTTTTCTCCCCTTTTTTTCTGTTCAGCGTTAAGGGCTTCAAAATCCAGCTTGTTCATGAAAACCTCGCCCCGGGCCTCGATGTTCAGCAGGGCCGTCTCCTCAGTGAACAACCGCAAGGGAATGGATCGAATGGTCTTCAGATTGGGGGTAATATCGTCCCCCATCACCCCATCCCCCCGGGTGGCCCCCTGCACGAACAGCCCCCCCTCGTATTTCAGATTGACGGCCACCCCATCCAGTTTCAGTTCGCAGACGTATTCATAGGGGTCTTCACCCAGGATCGTCCTCACCCGACGGTTAAATTCCCTCATCTCCCCCTCGGAATAGGTGTTGGACAGGCTGAGCATGGGGCTGGAATGGGTAACGGTGGGAAACTCCTTGGTGGGCTCACCACCAACCCTCTGGGTTGGGGAATCCGGGGTAACCAACTGGGGATATCGGGACTCCAGATCCGCCAGCTGCCGGTAGCGCCGATCGTATTCGTAATCAGAAATTAACGGCTCGTTCAACACGTAGTATTGAAAATCGTGCTTGCGGATTTCGTCCCTCAGCTTTTCTATTTGTTGAAAAATTTTTGGGGGGGCTGACATAATCAAAAATCCATCAAAATAACCTTTTTCGGCCTAATTTAACACATATTTTGGTAAAAATCAATCATTTTTTATCAATTTTGCAAAAAACCCAATGCATAGGCATTGGGGTCTTCTTATATAATGGTAGGAAGGAAACCCACCCCGAGTACTCGGGGTGGGTACCAAATATAAAAGAACATATGCAACCGATTCATCGGTTTTCTATCAGGCGCCCGACTGATTCATGGGCTGCTAAAAGGTAAAATTCCGATCCGGGTAAAATTATCCGTTATTACATTTTAGCGCAATCGAGCAATCCTCCGGATCCCAACAAATCTCTTTTGAAAATAGTCATCCTTAAAATAGGCTAAGATAACCCCCTCGGCGGTGCTGGCGTGGACGAACAGGCCCTTGCCGTAATAGATACCCACATGGTCCAACCCGCTGCCGTCCATTTCGAAGAATAACAAATCCCCGAATTTCAGCTCTCCTTTGGAGATCACTGTCCCCAGACGGTATTGTTGCTTGGAGGTACGGGGTAGGTCAATTCCCACCGCCTCCCGGAAGACGGTCTTCACCAGCCCCGAGCAGTCCATCCCCGCCCGGCTCTCCCCGCCCAACTGATAAGGAGTCCCCAGATAATAGCGAATCCGCCTGTCCAGTTTCTGTCGAAATTCAGAGAAATCTATAGCTACTAACGGACTACTACTATCTGGAGTCCGGGCAACAGCAGGCTTCTGTGCACTGCTTGGGGGTGATCTAAATTTAGGGGCCGGTTTCAGCCCCAAGCATCCGGTCCCCAAGATCGTTCCAATCCCCAAGATCGCTCCGACCGACCAGATGACAGCGGCAGGGAAGAAAAAGCTTTTTATCCCAGCGCGCATCGGGATCTTATTTTTTCTCAGGGGATGCCAGCTTCAGGTCCAGAAAAGGCTTGAACAGGTCAATGGGAACGGGAAATGCGATAGTAGAATTATTCTCAGCCCCCACTTCGGTCAGGGTCTGCAGGTACCGTAGTTGCAGGGCAATCGGATGTTCAGCGATGATACCCGCCGCTTCCGCCAGTTTAGCGGACGCCTGAAATTCACCATCGGCGTGGATGACCTTGGCCCTCCGCTCCCGTTCGGCCTCGGCCTGCTTGGCCATGGCCCGCTTCATTTCCTCGGGCAGGTCCACGTGCTTTACCTCGACGTTGGAGACCTTGATCCCCCAGGGGTCGGTTTGCCTGTCAATGATCTCCTGGAGCTGTTTGTTGATCTTCTCCCGGGCGCTTAAGAGTTCGTCCAACTCCGCCTGGCCCAGGATACTCCGCAGGGTGGTCTGGGCCAACTGAGAGGTGGCGTAGAGGTAGCGCTCCACCTCCACCACCGCCCTGCTGGGGTTGATCACCCGGAAGTAGAGCACCGCGTTCACCTTCATCGAGACGTTGTCCCTGGTGATGATGTCCTGGGGTGGCACGTCCAGCACCACCGTCCGCAGGCTAACCCTCACCATGCGATCAACGATGGGGATGAGCAGAAAGATCCCCGGCCCCTTGGCCCCGACCAACCTTCCCAACCGGAAGATCACCCCCCGCTCATACTCCCTACACACCCGCACGGCGCTGGCCAAAAGCAGCACCAGCAGGACAATAATGGTGACTAATCCTAACGGCATATTTCCATCCTCCTTTTAAATGATATTTCTCTTTTCTCGGTCTTTAATAGTGTTCATTATATTTGAATATACAAAGTATAATCAAAACTTGTTTGACTAATGTCAAAGATGTGACCCCTTATCGACTAACATGTTGTTATATCGCACTTTATCGCTTTCCCTTGAGAATTTAAGATATGGCTTTCCTCCGGATTCATCAGCTTTTCCATTTCACATTTACAAAAGTACCCCAGATACCGAAGAACACAAGATATGGAATATGTAATAGTGCAGATATGGGGAAATATGACATTAATTTACTTTCTTTTAAAAGTAATGACGTTTGATAAAGTAGAAAAAATTCTGAGACTGTCTTAATAGCGAATGAGATTATTGGTATTGTTGAAAAACCTAGTCCTAAGATAAAAGATGGTACTGTAATCAACAGGAGTAAATTATAAAAGAATACCGCTGATAGTGCAGCAGTCATGGGAAGTGAATAATGCAATCCTTTGGATGCCCATCGCATTCGTTGCCTTAGAATTTGGATTAGAGTAAACGGTGGTACAGTATTGACAAATGACCCTTCTGATGAGGCAAACCGGAATTTCCAATGTGTTCTATCACGGATAAGCATCATCAATAAGTCGTCATCACCCGAGTCGAATTGTTTGATTTCAGAAAATCCGCCTACTTCATCAAAAGCCTTGCGGCGATAAGCAAGATTTCGTCCTGCACACAGGATGGGATAGCCACCACCAATTCCACCGGCACCAGCAGAGATGATTGATAGGTTGTCAAATTGTATCAGTCTATTAATAAATCCATTTCCTTCAATAGGAGAGTAACCAGCTACAAATCCTACATTGCTATCGAAGTATTTTACCATTTCAGCTATCCAATACTGTGAGGGGAAGCAATCGGCATCTGTTGTGCATATGATTTCTCCTTTCGATATAGAAATTCCACGAGTAAGTGCATATTTTTTAGGTGATATCATGTAATCGTCCGGAACATCTTCAATTTCAATCAGATGCAAATTTGGATGGGTTGTCAAATATGATTTAACAATTTCACCCGTTTTATCTTCTGAGCGATCATTAACGATAATTACTTCATAAAGTTCCTTTGGATAGTTCTGATTGATAAGTGCCTTAATACATTCCTTTATTGTTTTTTCCTCGTTCCTTGCCGCGACAATTATTGAGATAAAAGGTTTATCTTTATTTAGTTTGTGTTGTGATTTTACTCTTCTGAGATAGTAAACACCAAAATTCAGCCACAAAACAACAAGAAAGTAAAAACCTGTCAATCCAAAGAGTATTATCTCAATGACATCCATATAACCTTTTTATACTAAAATCCCATTAGACCACAACATCGAGAACATATCGGTAACAGCCCTTTTTCTTTGAGCGTATTTCGGAAGAGCTGGTAGCGTTCATTATTCCAAATATCGAGAATGCTGCCTTTGGTAATATTTCCCGTAATATAATCAGAATAATCTCTACAAGTTACTACATCACCGTTTGGCATTATCTCACAAATCAACCAGGGTGCAACGCATTGTTTATAGCTAAACTTTTCTGATGCGTCTTGGTAATATTTGGGAATTTGTTCGGTTTTCAAGTCGGGCAGAAAGATGTATTGAAATTTCCATTTTTTGGATTTAATTCTTTGAACGTTTTCTTGAATGGCTTTTGTGTCAATCTTATCAATTGGAAGCAAGTATCCTGTCCATGATGTTGGTGTTATACCGAAATGTTCTTGCATAATTTCCACATATTGTTTGCCGATTTCTTGATTTGTAAACCACGAATAATAACATACTACTGCATCTGCGCCTACATCTTCAATAATTTTAAATAGATTATATAATTCATAGTTATTACGATCTGAAATAGTAATTAAAAAGACTAAGTAAGGCAATGAACTATCATGCTTCAGTTTATATTCATGAACTTGTCTAACGCCATCCATTAGATGTTGGTAACTTTTGTTCCATCCACGAATTTTATTATGTACTTCTTCAGGACCATCGAGGGACATTAGTAACCCATCCAACTTCATTCGCACCAGTTCTTCTGCATTTTTTACTAATCCAATACCATTTGTAACGATTGTAGTTGTTAGCTGCATTTCTTTTAGATACCATAATACATCCATAATTGAATGATACAAAAATGGTTCGCCACCCCATATATAGAAAATTGGATTGAAAGGTTTAATGTCATCAATCAAGTTTTCATAAACTTTGAAAGGTAATTCGACATTGATAACTTCGCCGGGTTTAGCAAAGTTATAACCTTTCTCACCCCATTGAGCACACATTTTACAGCTAAGATTACATTTGTTGGTAATCTTAAGGCTTAATTGACGGAATGGCGCACTTCTACCTTTTTTGAAATAGTAATCATAATTTACCGTTAGATGTTTCCGTAAAAGTGAGGAAAAAACCTGCATTATAAGATGCGGCTGTTGTGTCAAAAGTCGTTTTAAAACAGTAAATGGGACATTACTATGCATGGTTTTTTTCTTGATTGAATTTTAAAGTATTACCTTTCCTTAAGCAATTCCATTTTAAGGATCATCCGATCCATGCCTACCACCTTTATTTTTGTTCCCGCCTTGATCTTAATGCATTACCTTCAATAATTTTTCCCCTCGTTTTTCAATTATATCCTTTTTTGACCCCTCAACCAATTCTTTGACAGCTTCTGTTCGCAGTAGTTTTTTAACATTAAAATTCTTTGGTATTTTAAGCTGATGCCTAAAACAGTTTGCAGGGTGGTTATTGAGAAAAGCCGCTACATTAATAGTGGTATCATCATACAGCACCCGTATTTCATAGTCTTTTCCTTCAAATGTCATTGGAATTTTTTTAAATAGGTCCATAATCATCCCCGTTCATCATTTTTGAAAAAACCTAACGCCTGAGCTCACCTGCCCCGAGACTTCAGGGTCAGGTGACAACGACTTGCTATACATATAGCTCTACCCTGCAATTGTCTTCGTAAAAATAGGAAGTATTGGAAGTTAGACCCTCTACTTGATCTCCTATTTGCCTATATTTCCAATATGCACTCTTTAAAGTCTATTTTTAGTTTAAGTTCAACCAACGATTTCAATCCAAGCAATCCGTCTACATAGCTTTTGGGTGGAAGATCATGGACAACAACCCCAGTCCCTTCTATCTTTTTACCCAAAACAACCATAGACTTCAGGGTGACCAAAGGTGCTTTTTCCACTCCACTGGCAGTAATTATCTCTATTCTCTCTTTGGATAACTCTGGCTCTAACCCTAAAATATCAGCGGTGTTCCATGGAATCATAGAAAAGGTTGCCCCTGTATCAAGAGCCATCCTTATCTTTTGCTTAGAGTTACTGCTACCCTCCAATAGGACACTTAATATGATTACTGGTGCTTTGGTGTTAAATCTAAACTTTGACATAAAATGCAACCGCATAACCCTTTTGGGGAATCTTTCCTGTATAGAAATGGTAGGTATATTTACCTTTCGCCTGTTTCATTGCCCCATAGGTATCATCCCTATTTTTAGAATGGGCTATCATCTTCACTTCTGTTGGTTCTCCCAATTTATCCTCTTTTAATACCTCAACCAATACCCATTCATTCTTGTATTTTTCTTCTACCTCTTTAACCTTCATTTCTACACCCCTATTTGTTTTGCGATATTTAGTGTCAAACCTAAAAGACGAAAAGTAGAATATAATTCTGCTTTCGAAATCTAACCCCAATTGCCCATTGAATACTGTATTATCTAACAGTCTGGATTAACCCTATATCTCTTCTGAGCCAGTCGTTCACTATCGTCTCAATGTCCGTATCTTTTTCCCCAGCAAGGTTACGGATGAAATCAGCTATCTTTGGCTCCAGATAAACAGGGAAATTTAATTCGGCATCAGGATGATAAAACTTGCCACGCTCACCCTTGTAAAAAATCGTATTCTTTCTTCATAAGTTTCACCAGCAATACCCCCCAATTCCGTGAAAAATGTTAATACCCAATTTTTGAGTTCAAGATCTTTAAAATAGCATACCTAACTAAACCGTAAAATTTGGGTAATTTCCAATATTTTTTTATCCTACAATCAACTTTCCCTAAACCGTTCCACCTTAAGGATCATCCGATCTACGCCGATCACCTTAACTCTTGTTCTCGCCTTGATCTTAGTGCATTACCTTCAATAATTTTTCCCCTCGTTTTTCAATTATATCGTTTTTTGACACATCAATTAATTCTTTGACGGCGTCTGTTCGCAGTAGTCTTTTAACATTAAAATTCTTTGGTATTTTAAGCTGATGCCTAAAACAGTTTGCAGGGTGGTTATTGAGAAAAGCCGCTACATTAATAGTGGTATCATCATACAGCACCCGTATTTCATAGTCTTTCTCTTCAAATGTCATTGGAATTTTTTTTAATAGTCTCATAATTATCCCCGTTCCTCATTTTTGAAAAAACCTAACGAAAAGCTAAGCTGTTGGAGCCCGCGAAAAACGGGTTTGAATCAGTTTGAGTGATAGGTTAAGATTTTATTTTGTGCTCAAATCCAATACTTTGGACCTAAACCCATCTTCATTTTAAGGGGTTGAGGTTGGCGTGGGCAATCCACTGCCAACCGCTGTCTGTCTTCAAAAAGACACTAAGCCTCGGGGCTGGCTTGGTTGACAGTCGTTTGCCCTCGATCGTCTCCTCCACTGAAACAAAGTAAGTTGCGATGATGACGGGGCCATTTTGAGTCACTTCAAAATTACTCAGAGTATATTCGCCAATGTTCAGTCCCCTAAGTAATTCTATCTGTTGCTCCCGATTACGTGCGCCGTCCTCATGCACTGATTGAAAGCCTGGGGCGATCTTCTTTTCAAGCGCCGCCAAATTCCGCGCTTTCATATCAGCCCACAACTGACGCACCAATTTCTCGCCCAGGGTAGGTTCAGGGGCGGACTGCTCAGCGGTCAGGCGAACTTGGCTGACAAACAGAAAGGCGAAGGCAAGCAATAATACTGATTTTAATGTATTCATCTTTCCCTCCTTTCTACGATTAACCTAAATTCCAAATGTGCATCTACCACGAAAATTCCGCAGTTCCTATTAATAGTAAGCGATCTAAAAAGCCCAGAAGCTACCCACGCACCTAACGGATTGCTGTTCAGCGGTGCAAGGACTACGGCACACTGAACTTCATATTTAAAAAATGACTTTATGCGATGCAACAAACGCAACTAATTCTAAACATTGCCCTTGCATACGTTGTAACCGCTGGTTAGACATGATCTATTATGACAAAATTAGAAATAAATCATAAATTATTTTTCACTCAATAATAGTTCAGGTAATTCCCAAGATTTTCTATACTCGATAAAGAGTTGTTTTGTAAATTGTACTAAAATTGGATTTTTCAATGCGTCCAACCAATAAATAATATCTTTCATAGCTGAAGGAGCCATAGCTGTACAACCAGAGGTTGAATCTGTAGGACTAGACCAATTATGTAAGAAAATGCATGATCCAGCGCCTTTCTTACTGGGATTTTTATTATGATCAACCACAACACCCAACTCATACCATATATCTGACAGACGCATTTTTTCAGACGAATGCCAATCAACGTTTTCAACTTCATTTCGGAGGACAATTAAATTATAGTACCTTGAATTCACGTCATCCACACATTCCAGCATTTCGGTAACGTGAATATAAGGGATTTTTATACTATACATTTTTTCTACTGGAGAATAGGCAAATGCAGAACTCAACGTGAAAACTCCTGCTGGACTTCTTCCATCTCCTTCTCTTTTAATTGGAATGTTTGTAGTATCTAATCTGTGCAATCCTATTCCCCAACCAAGTCCATTTTTCCCTATAATAACATGTATTTTATCAACCAACTTATTCCAATCAGTTTCAGCATTATCGCGCTCAAAACGAAATAGAATCCCATTAGATTTCTTAAATGATTCAATTATAACTAAAATCATCTGGCGACTAGATGAAGGGATTGGCGAAGTATTTTTAATTTGAGCAAAACAGAGTGAATTATTTAGAAGTGTAATAATAAGATAAAATGAAAATTTCTTGGTTGCAGAAAAAGACATTTTTCTATTCTTCTTTAATAGGTCTAACGTTAAAATAAGCTGCTGGAACATACGGCGCACTGTATTTCAATATTTTAAAAAACGTTTTGCGTGCACTGAAAATACAAATTCGCACATCGCTGTTCCAGACAGCTTAATTTTGATTGTTATAAGGTATTTACCACAAAATATATTATTTTAATAAAACTAATTTTCGCGATTCTATAAAGCCCTTGTCCGTTTGTAATCTAGAATAATATATTCCACTGGCAAAACCACTAGCATCCCATTCCACATTATGATTACCTGCTGACTGTTTTGTGGATACCAACGTTGCCACCTTTTGACCAAGAAGATTGTAAATACTAATATCTACTTTGCTGATACTTGATAATTGATATTCGATAGTTGTTACCGGATTGAATGGATTGGGATAATTTTGAAGCAAGGCAAAGCCTTCGGGAATTTCATTCTGTGAATCTCCAACCGACGCGATTGCTCTCAGCTCCTCGATCACTTGGCTGCTCACCCAGTATGGATTGCCGTCCCATTGTTGATGCCGGTCGGAATGGAAAAACAGATACAATCCGTCGGGTGACACGAATGGTGCATTTTCCTGGGCAGAAGAGTTCACCGGCTCACCCATGTTTAAGGCGGGCGTCCATGAGCCGTCCGCCTTCTTGAAACTAATGTATAAATCCGCCCCTCCATATCCCCCTGGACGATGGGATTCAAAGATCAAGTATTCATCGTCAGGATCGATATACGGTCCCAACTCCATGGATGATGAATTGATGTTATCATCCAGCCTTTCAGGCGCTGAGTATATGCCGTTCACGCACCTGATGCAATAAATATCGGGATCCTGATTTCCAATCACCTCCATCCGCAAATAGAGGGTACCGTCCTTGGTGGCCGAAACCTCCCAGCCGCCGCCCAGGTTAGCAGGCCAAGGGAAATTGACTACCGTCGGAGTGGACCAACCGGTTTGTGTCCGTGTCGAAGTCCAGATCGATCCGCCGGGTCTATCGGAAATGAAATAAACGGTATTCCCGCTATCCGTAAAGGATGGGCTCGCAGTCATGAATCCTTCGGCAAATGAGGGCGTTTGAGGATCCGTCCACACATTGTCAACCATTTCCATGTAACGGATTCGAATCCCCTGATAATTGGCAGGCACATAAATGTCCATATAAAACTCATTGCCGTCCTGCGTGAATGCCAGGGCGCCGTGCCACCACCAATCCGCATTCGACCGCAACTGGTTGGGTACGAACATTTGTGGCGTATTCCCCGGCGGCGCTTGCCCGAGATACGGCCCGGTGAGTTGTTGACCGAACGATAAACCAATACCACAGACAAAAATAGCAAATACGACCGTCAATAAAACAACGGTCGTTACCGATGGAATGTTTTTCTTCTTCATAAATATCTCTCCTGTTAATCATTTGATTTTTTCTAGAGTTTGCACATATGACATATATTCCTGAGACAAGCATTCAAAAAAAAGTGTTATCTTTTCATTATAACGTTTCGCATAACGGGCAAAACCGCTAAACGCGATAATAATGAAAGCAGACTTTAGACATAAAATTCAGAAACACTTAAAACGCTGCAGCGGTTTTGTCCCTGTTCAAACGATTGTTAGGTCATCAGTTGTTAGTTCCTTGCCAGGCATTGCAAGAACGCGTATCCCAGACTCCTTTCTATAATGCCACCATTACATGATCAATCAATACGGCTTAACTTAAGCGTGATACCACACGGATCAGGGCAGTGGATTACAGCAACCCCATTCTCGTCTTCCCAGGGGAAGTCCCCGCCATAACAAAGGGTCATTAGATAAGGAGCGATTGCTTCCCAAGCACCCAGACAGATCCCCTCAGGAGTTGTCTCATCTACCTTGAACACCTGGCCAACGACGTGAATGCCGCCTTGGCATACTCCGTCTTTGACTGTGATACTAACAGGCACTTGTGTTTTGTTATCTTTCATACTACGGGCTCCTAATGGCCGGGAGCTGAGCGGCGTCGGAACCTATTCTCCAATCTAAAAAATCCGCAGTTCCTTTCAACCTACCAATATTAAACGATCTAAAAACCCAGAAGCTACCCACGCGCCTAACGACCACTGCTAACAGGCGCCGGGTAATCCTAAGACATGAACTCATGCCTCAACTAAAAGCGTCCCGTTTATGACATTTTTAGACTTAACTTTCTTTTGTTTTTTTATTTGTTTTTTTTTTTTAATCATGCTGCGAATTTTCGATTTTGTCCCCATCAAAATATATTTCGACTGATAACTTTTTAAATATTTAACGGTCTTATCATAATCTTCTAATATTTTTGTGATATCATCATTATTAGAATCATCTTGATCCGGGTCGAAGTATTTCCATTTATAATGAACAAATGCATTTCTGTGCTCCATCAATTGGAGCATCCTTAATTTATGATCATTGTGGAGGGGTTTAAAATTAAAAATTTCTAGTAGCCATGTAATTTTACCTATAAAAGAAACACTACGGATTATGTCCTTTATAACACTATATTTTATACCTTGCCTCCTACAAACTGATGAAATAATTCCATTAATCCAATGTTCAGTCCATACTGCATACAGTAAACAAGATAAGTGTGGCTTCCCCAAGTTTCTGAATTCTCGTGCATTATTTAAAATGTCGGAAATATGATCAATGGAAATTTCAAACCGAATGTTATTTAATTTGGGTAGATATTTTTCAAAGTATTTTTTAATTATAAGATGAAGTTCTTCAGGAGTTTTTTCTGATGGATCTATCGTCCCATCGGCAATCATGCCTTCTAAAATACACCATACAAGTTCTTTCTCATAAGATTTTTTCATGAATTCAGAAATTTTGTTAGAAACCTTAGGTTAAGTCTAACGTTTTCGGCATCACCGGCCGAAACGCCAAGAGCAACTATCACGATTGATGTTATTCCACCAAACTTACAAACGCGGAATCAATGGACCGCGGTTCGATCCGACTGCAGTTTTGTGTTATATGCTCAAAAATAAATCTGAGTATTTATCCTTCTCTTCCGGACTAAGATCATGAACTCTAGTTCTTGAGGACAAATCCATAAACATGCCTTCAGTCATGAAAAAATTTCCTTTATCGGCTAAGAATATCTAGTTTGTGTTTCTCCTGACAAATTCAACGAAGCACCTTGTTTAGACACAGTATAATAACGCCAACCCAAAACTGACTTCCCTAACCGCAATTTTAGGCATCTATGATTTTTCTATGTTGTTGCTATTCTTTTAGAAACAGCGGCCATAAGTCCATAATATCCGTATGCAAGTACTAAAATAAAAATTATTTGAAGAGGGAAGAAAATATATGTTTTTAAAGACTTCCAAACTGTTCCTTCCATTAAGGCCGTTTTTATTACAATTACTTTATCGGCATATTGATTTTTATGCGCACGACTTAATTCATCAAAAATAGAAAATTCTTCGGTAAAGTATTGTTGCAGGGTTATTGAGTCGTTCTCAAGCTTCCTGTTTAAATCAGCCAGATTAGTATCTTGATACGACATAGATTTAAAACTCGAAATTATTCTATTCTTAATAATTTTTTGATTTTCTTGTGAAAACCGTTCAAAGGGTATAAACTGTTTGAAAGCAGCAAATTCACTGCTTAATTGATCGTTGGCGGAGACTTGCAGAAGATTGGAAGCTCCCAATATTTCCAGAAAAACTGAATTCTGATATTCACTAATACGAAAATCCGCATATTGAATCAGAACCGATGAAACGAAAACAAAAATTAAGGAAATGATCTGTAGTCGGAGGATTCTAACCTCTTCGATGACTCTCATAATTTCCTCCGCTTTTTGCTTCATCCATTATTTGCCTAACATATTTTTGACTGCCCAATTACCGTGTTATAACATGGCGTTTAGGCCGAATAAACGGCGTTCCAAAGAAATGAGCGAGAAAGAAATCCGTCAATATTATTCCCCGACAATTAACCTTCCTTAAACCGTTCCACCTTAAGGGTCATCCGCTCCACGCCGATGACCCTGACCTTTGTTCCCGCCTTTATAGTCCGGGCGCTGGTGGCGTTCCATATCTCACCATGAACGGATACACTGCCGTCCTTAAAAACATTAGTGCGGGCCTCGCCGATCTCCCCCACCAGTCCCTCAGTCCCGGTGGCCACCTGGCGTTTATGGGCCCGTAAGCCCATGGACAGGGCGAAGATATGGTTGCTACCAATTCCGTCTGAAATATTTCTTCAACAGCAAGGATGATTAATGGCCCTAGGTTTGGAAACCCAGGGCCACCCGCGAAATTAGTATCGAACTGTGCTTAATTGGCTACTTCTCAACCAACTTCTTAAAGGAAAAGCCAATTGCAAGGCACATTCCAATTGCCAGAGCCCAGATACCAATAATGTTCAAAAGCATAGTACCATTGGCAAGACCAATAGTAATCAGTACTAATCCCCCAATTAGGAAGATGTGAGAGATTATCCATTGGGCGATAGTTAATACTTTTAAACCCATTGTTAAAACCTCCTATGTGTTTGTTTTATTAAAATCTCAATTTTTCTTTACTTTAAACCATGCTAATATTATAACTAAGAACTTCCTGCTGGGGGGCTCCTTTCGTGGATGTTTCTAATATTCAGAATTTTTACTTTCACAATCATTCAAAAAAGGCTTGTAAAATACCTTGCATAGATATTGATATTAGGTATGGGTGTCAAAAGTCCACTTGTTCTTTAAAATTACATACCTAACTAACCCCATAATTTGGGATAAATCTAATATTTTTTTATCCTGACAATTAACCTTCCTTAAACCGTTCCACCCTTAGGGTCATCCGATCCACGCCGATAACCCTGACCTTTGTTCCCGCCTTTATAGTCCGGGCGCTGGTGGCGTTCCATATCTCCCCATGAACGGATACACTGCCGTCCTTAAAAACATTGGTGCGGGCCTCGCCTATCTCCCCCACCAATCCCTCAGTCCCGGTGGACACCTGGCGCTTATGGGCCCGTAAGGCCATGGACAGGGCGAAGATGAAGAACAGGGCGGTGAAGATCACCGCCGGCAGAATGACCCCCAAGGAGACTTTAAAGAAGGGCTCGGGGGATTCGAACAACATAATGGAACCTAAAATCATAGAAATCACTCCTCCCACCGTTAACATACCGTAACTGGTAATTTTGATCTCAGCGATGAACAGCACAATTCCCAACAGGATCAGCAGCAGCCCCGCATAGTTGATAGGCAGGGTCTGAAGGGCAAAAAAGGCTAAGATCAGAAAAATGGCCCCCACCACCCCGGGGAAAATGGAGCCGGGATTAGAAAGCTCGAAGAAAAGCCCATAGATCCCCAGCATGAGGAGAATATAGGCGATGTTGGGATTGCTGATCACACTCAGGATGCGATAGCGGAGGCCCATCTCCAACCGTTTTATCACCGCCTCCTTGGTTTTGAGGATTTTTTTACCCGCAAGCACCTCCACTTCCTTGCCGTCAATGCGGTCAAGGAGCTCTCTCAGGTTCTCGCAGACCATGTCCACCACCCCTATTTCCAGGGCTTCCTTTTCGGTAATGGAGACGCTCTTTCTAACCGCATCCTCGGCCCAGTCCGGGTTGCGTCCCCGTTTTTCGGCGATGGAGCGGTTGAAGGTAGCCCACCAGTTGGTGTACTTTTCCATTTTGACATCAGAGGTATCCTGGGGACCGGGGGTAACCGGATGAGCCGCTCCGATGTTGGTGCCGCTGGCCATAACAGCGATGTGGGCCGCCAAGGTAATGGACACCCCGGCCGACACCGCCCCGGAACCGCTGGGAGCCACGTAAACGACGACGGGAACCTCAGAGGAAAGAATATGCTTGACGATGACCTGGGTGGCCTGAACCAGTCCGCCCGGGGTATCCATCATGATGATGAGGCATTCCGCTGAATCTTCGATGGCCTCCTCAATGGATTCCTTGATAAAACGAGAGGTCACCGGAGTGATGGCGTCGTTTATCTCAATCAAGTCCACCTGGGGCACTGCCCGGGTTTGAGAAAAACCCGACAGAAAAAACCCAAAAAAGCACAGACGTAAAAAAAGGGTATACTTTTTCATGGGATCAACCGACTATTTGATTGACAAAAGAACTTATCAAATATAATATATTAAAAAATTCAGTGATTAGCAACAGGTTTTTTGCTAAATCCGTTCTTTTTTCTTCTCTTTTTTGGCAGTCCTTCTTTCCTTCAACGACTTCTGGGGCTTTTTTTTCTTCTCATGCTTATACCGATCCTTTGTACCCATGGTTACCTCCTTTCCTATTGTTTGGAGCATGAAGGTTTACGCTAAAAATGAAATCTCTATCCCTGAAAAAAAGATGTCATTCTGACCCCGTCCCAAGATCGTTCCGAAAGTTTCGGGGGAAGAATCTCTCTTTCCGTTCTGAAAGTAAAATTTTCATCTCTTAATGCTTCAAGGTGCAACCTTGAAGCAACAAAATAGGATTTTTTTCTCCCCTGTTCCCCCCTGGGAGCGTAGCCTCTTTCCGGACAGTAGCCCGGCCACCCTGGCCGTGCCTACGGGCGAGGCGGGCAGGCAGCCCTTCTGCTCCTCTGCCACTTTTTGATTTCAGATAGCTAAAAAATTACAATAGTTTTACGCGATAACTTTTTTAGTAATTCCCGGATTATTGTAAGTAGCAATATTTATATGAATTATTTTATAAATTGATTAACCCTCTATGAAGGGGTGATTACCACCAAGCCTACACTTCATCCCTTTAACAAGTCCCCCCTATTA
>JADHWK010000056.1 GCA_016783505.1 Candidatus Zhuqueibacterota bacterium
TTTTCACCACGAAATCTATTTCGGCACCGGAAAACCTTTGCCTGAGCACCCTCAACAGGGGGCTAGTCAATAAAATGTCCCCTATGGAACTTAAGCGAAGAATCAGAATTTTTTTGGGTGCTGTTACCATAATAAATATTTTATCCCATTAATGATGAAGCGGAATGTCCAAACTAAAACTCGATCTTCCTGAAATTCTATAAACATTTCTTTATTTTGCTGAAGGTGAGTATTTAATCTTCCCCCGCAGTCCCGATGAAACCAGGGTTTTAAGGCTGTCGCCCTCCTGATAGATGATGATACCCTCCAGATCGGGTGATTTTTCTATCAGCCGCACACCAATCTGGGGACCCATCACAAAGACCGCTGTAGCCCAGCCGTCGGCCTCGGTAGCGCTGGGGTGGAGCACGGTGACGCTCACGCACCCCCTCGCCGGGTAGCCGGTTCTGGGATCCAAAACGTGATGATACCTCCGGCCACCGGAGATGAAATACCGCTCGTAATCCCCGGAGCTAGCCACCCCGCCGGATGAAAGGGGAATCGTACCGTAGATCGAATCCTGGGAACGGGGATGACGGATGGCAATTCGCCATGGCTCACCCTCGCCCCTTTCCCCCAACACTTTCAAATCCCCCCCGATCTCAACGATGGCTGAGGTGATGCCCTCCTGGGCGAGCACTTCAACCGCCCGATCGATGGCATACCCCTTGGCAATCCCCCCCAGATCAATCCCCATTCCCGGTTCTTTTAAAAAAATGTTGTCTCCCGAGGTTCCGACCAACCGGTACCCGACCCGGCTCAGAAGCCCGGATAACCGTCCACTGTCGGGAACGGTCAGGTTTGGGGACTGAAAATCCCATTCACGCATAAGGGGGGCCACGGTGACGTCAAAAGCCCCATTCGTCTTCTCCGATATATTCAGGGACTTCGCCATCACCTCAATTAAATCAGGTCCCATCCGAACCCATCCCCGACCTGCTCGCTGGTTAATTTCATGAACCAGGCTGACTCCGGAATAAGTGCTCATCAAACTGTCAATTCGGGCTATTTCTGAAAATGCCCTTACCACCGCTTTTTCCAACTGGCGGTGACCCAAATCCCTATCATAGATGGATACGGTGACGAAGGTACCCATCAAAATCCGGGTTCGTTGATAAGGCTTCGTCAAACGGTCGGGGGTGCAATTCCCCCCCATGAGGAGAAAAAAAAGACAAAGAACGAATTTTCCTCTTTGTCTCCTTTCTAAAAATTTCTGAACGCTCACCTGGCTTAACCCGTTCCTTACACCAACATCCTTATCTTATTCCAGATTATTATGGTCGATTCATATGTAATGAGTTCTGAATTTACTATTGTTGATAATAGAATGAATTCACTGGGAATTATAGTAATGGTGGTAATGGTTGGAGTAAGAGTATATTCCCATTATTACCATCATGTCCAGTGAATCTATTCACGGCGTCCTCTATACAGCCGGTTATAAGAAGATGTCAAAACCCAGTTGTCGGAGCGAAGTTAGTTGGAACGGCACTAACCATGTCGGGTGATAGCGAAGGTGACGAAGTTCTCTAAGGCCTTCTTATAGGGGGAATCCGGGCAATCAGAAAGATGAGAAATGGCCTGTCCTGCATATTGTTGGGACTTCTCGGTGGCGTATTGGATACCCCCTTTCTCCTTTACCCAGGCGACAATCTCTTCCCGGCGACTACCGTCTGTCCCCTTCTTGAGCCAGCCAAGAACCCGGCTACGCTCCTTGGGCCTGGCCTCAGACATGGCATGGATGAGGGGTAGGGTCAATCCGTTGTTCCCCAGATCACTACCCACCGGTTTTCCCATCTTTTCTTTGGTCCCGATCAAATCCAGTATATCATCCCGAATTTGATAGGCCATCCCCAGGCACTCGCCGTATTTTTTAAGCCCCAGACACCGGTCATCATCAGCAACGACTACGGCACCCCCCAGCTCACAGGAGGCGGAAATCAAGGCTGCGGTTTTGTCGGAAATCATATTTAAATAGGCCTCTTCAGACAAATCCAACCTTCGGTTCCCCATGATCTGATTAAGCTCCCCCTGACTCATCCGTCTGGCCGCCTGGGAGAGGATTTCAAAAACCCGAAAATCACGAACGTCTAGCATGGCAGCCAGGCACTTTGAAAGGATATAATCGCCCAGCAATACGGACACCTTATTCTTCCATCTGGCGTTAACCGAGGGCATTCCCCGCCGCACTTGGGATTCATCCACCACATCATCATGGATCAGGGTAGCGGTGTGAAGGAGTTCAGCGATGATGGCCACCCGAAAGCTGTTTTCGTTCACCCCCCCACACAGGTGGCTGCAAAGCAGGGTCAGGGTGGGGCGAATCCGCTTCCCCCGCCTTAAAAATCCATATTTTATGACCCGGTCAACTATGAAGATATTCGACTTCAAGGTATTCTCGAATTCCTTGTTGAAACGTCGCATCTCCTTGCTGACAACCGACCGAATCTTTTGCAGGGTCATCCCCTTACCCTCAGTAAATAATGGTTACATAACGGGCAAAGTATCAGCCACCGAAAACAAGATACAACGGAATGGTTGATTTTCGAAAACATTGTATAAACTCTCAAATCTCAAATTTGTCGAACAGCTTTTTCGGTTGGCTGCTTACAATCATTGTCGCTTTACAAAACGTAAAGGTAGTACATGTCAGCCTCAGACTATTTAACAGGGTGAAGATCAATGTAAACCAGACAACGAATAAAAAAGAACAAGCGGGTTAGGAATTCATTCTTCACATGATAGCATGTGAGAGAATAGGTTATTCTCAAGGAACGCGCATTATATGTTACTTTCTATGTACGGCAAGTATTATGATGATTCTTATGGCCTTTTGCCACACAATCTGTCAAGAATGAAGACCTGACCCCGTTGCTTTCATTTAATTACCTAAGGAAGTCCCCAACTAACACACAAGCGATCCATTCCAGGGCATCGAAGGCCTTCTCCTGTTTAATGAGATGCCCCCATTATCAGGGCAAATTTTATTATTGAGTTAATGGTACAAATATTACAAACTCGTTGAGAGCATTATTAGAGAAAGTATTTGCAAATAAATGGTCATTCATTTTAATCGTCCCGTGAAAACTGTTTAATCGACGGTAATAGTGAGTGGAAATACCGCTTGTAACATCATTGGTGATATTCGCCTCAAGGACATTTTCAATGTCAAGTTGACAGGAAACTTCAACGTTGTTTTCTTTTCCGCTAAAAAAGATATGATTTGGTATATTGTCGCCAGTTTCCGGGTAAATCACATAATCGCTTAGTTCACATTGCATATTGTTGGAGGCAAATATTACCTCTCCATCCTTGGCAAGATATAATGATGGTTGAGCCTTGCCGCTGTCCTGATCCATGAGCCAGCCATAAACATAAGTATATTTTTCATCATACATGCGTCCCCAGCCCCAGCCATTAAAACAATTAAACATATCGGTATCTCCCCAGTTGTGATCGTGGTAACCCTCTCCACTAACTTCAATTTGCTTGCCATCGATCCAGATTTTGCCCTGCACATCCCCTCTTGGAATGGCATTGACCCAACCCTGTTTTCCGGAATCATTATCAACTATAAGACCACTCTCAGACCATTTCCAGGGCGGAACAGTTCTTCTGAATGTTAGTTCCGCGCCAAGATCCGAGGTATGCATTGATAACAGGTACATATCGCCTTCCTGACGAAGATAATCATTTCCCATTACAACATCACATTTTTCTATACTGGCAGAACATTCACTTTCGTCACGTATTTCGATGCCTCGAGCTTTTGTGCCATCTGGACGATATATGTCTATTATTACAAGGGGAATATGTACAGGACCAACCCTGTTGCGCAATGAGTATGTAAGAGCACAGGTGTAGCCATTATCAAACTGGGTGTCCAAATACCACCATTCAAAGTAGTTCTCAGTATCGTAAGGATGAAGGGCATCATCGGAATCCTTAAATCCCCCGGGCGGAGTTAAATTTGGAAATATTGGGGAATCATTACTGTCAGCACACCCGGATATTGTTATTGCAATAGATATTAAAACTATCACAAAAATGCATTGTTTTCTCATTACAACACCTCCTTCCAATTTATTGACTTTTAACACAAATATGGATTCTTCCGAGATCACCAATTTTCTCAGCTTTCCCCAACACTTCTCCATTCTTCACCGCAAGAGTTTGGGGAAGAATTCAGTCCCCATTCCGTTGCTTTCGGTTTTCATTTTTATATTTCCACCTTGGTTTTCGACTATATTTTTTGATATTACGTCTTGTTATTAAAATCCTATGGAAAAACTGTTGCGAAGGGTTTTAGCCTTTCGCTCAACGTGGAAAGTTGGGTGTATGTCTTCATATGATTTTGGACTCGACATGCGAAAATATACAAGAGACCTTTCACATTTGCATAGAGTATCAAGCCGCAACATTCAGGTTAGATCATATCCTGTGGTCATTTGATCAAACTCGAAATCTGGCTTGCACTCTGACGCTGCCCGATCAGGTGAAGCGGTGGTTATACGCCGTTGATTAGTACTGATTTCAAAGCCTTGTTCCATTATTTTATCAATTAGCGATTTGTTACTTAATCCGCTCTTCAACAAACAAAAAGGCATTTTCTTTTTGGGTCAGTTTGATGCGCGGGTTATACGCTAACAAAATTTCCGCTTTTATTACAGTGATTACATTACACTCAACCTATAAGTTACTCGCTCAATTTAAATGGCGGATACTGGTCGGTAGTCAACAGGAAAGCATATGCGCTCACTCTGAGTGACCACCTTATGACACCAACTACGAAATCGAACAAACCTCTGGGATAATTACCAGTAAACAGTATGGCAAACCAAGAAATGATTGTGCAAATCGCTACAGCGATATAAAGAAAACAGAGAATAATCAAGTGCGGAATGGCCAAAAACCACTTCACAAGGGGCATTCCACGGTGAAGCTCTGCTTTTGCATTAGGATAAGGTATTTCAATGTGAACCGCTTGTTCTTCATCTGTTGAAGGGTATTCATGTCTGAGCAGCAATAAATAGGAAAAAACCCTCGTACTAAACTTGGTTAGAGAAACATTCCAGTCAAACCACCACTTAGGATACTTTTTCCGGAAAAGAATCATTAATAGCGTCGGGACAAATACAAACCCACCGCCGTAGCAAATACATTTACAGCCTTGTACAGAGTTTGTTTCATTATGACCACCGATAAGTAAAGCAAAGATGATCAAAATAGGGATGACAGTAAAAATCCGGAAAAAAGTAGTAAGCTTGTCAGCTCGTTCAGAGTAATCAATACTCAAACTGACAGGGTATTGCTCTTTCGCTTCTGCCATTGCTAAACCTCCCGTGTATAATTTATAATCATATAATCAGTAATATATTCTTCAACAGATAACTAGCGTATAACGGCTATTGCTCAGTTGCCGCCGACATTTATGCACAGAGCTTTAGGAATAACACAAAACGTTACTAACAATTAAAAACTCCGAAATTGTGCCAGAGCGAGGCGGTCAACTGCAACCACTGGTTTAGACCAACATATAGATATTATAATACTTATATACTATTTCCAATAAGTTAAAACCTTAATGAACCACCTAATGCTTCGTACACATCCAAAACATTTTTTAAGGCGGTTATTTCCAAGCGATCAATATCAAAATCTTTATGATAATTTCTTCCGTTGTATCTCACTATTGCAGATTTATTTGAAATAATCGCTTTAATCATATTATAAATATAAGAATTAACAGAAGTATCATACCATTCCCATGTTCTACCCCCTCCACTATCTCTTTTGATTTCTCCGTATGAGGGGGCAATAGTAAATGATTTATCGCCAACTTTTATAATGTAACTTTGAATAAATAACCAATCACCAGATGTAAACTGAATCCTAAACCGTAACCATGGATTTGATAACTTTCTTTTGCCAATATATAAAAAGAAGCCAAAATAATCAGTGTGTTCCGTTGTAGTTTTATCACGATAAAAAGTAACTCCTTGAATATCATCATAGCTTTTTCTCATTTTACTTGTAGCATTGGCTAATCGTTGTTTCTCTTTTTGTATTCTTAGTCTTTCTGCTCTTTCTTCAGCAGCTTTTTCTTTTTTTAATGCTTTCTCAGCTTTAGAAATGAGTATTTTCCCTTTTTCCGCTTCAGGTGATCCAGGATGTTTTTCGAATAAATTATTTAACACTTCAATAGTTTTATTGTAATCTTTATCGATGAATGAGTTTTCTGCTATTTTGTATAGCCTTTCAGCGCCAAATTTCAACTCTTCAATTTCTGCTTTCAATTTTACATTTTCTTTTTTTAGTTTATCATGTTCTGATTGTGAAGGGCCACAGTTTAACAATATCAATCCAAATGTAAAAATATATAGAATCCATTTCATTTGATCTCTCATGTTAATAAACATCCCTTATTTTTTAATTTGAAAATTTTGTTTATCAACACAAAATTCTATATGGCCTAACGATTTGCATCAGCGGCGCGTTTGCGTCCGTTGCATACAGTTGTTAGCGCCGTATGGTTCCGGCTAGTCAATCACATCAACCCAGTTCACCTCTTGCGAAGCCGCGGTATCCACATTGGCACTTCCCGCATGTACTGCTCATACTCCTCGCCAAAGCGCGCAAGCAGCAGCCTTTCCTCGTAGTGCGAGATGTAATGCAAGAACCTGATCGCAATAATCCACACCACTGCAGCAGCCAATGATATACTCAGCATCAGAAGACCAAGATAAAGCAGAATCTCGCTCAGGTATACTGGATGCCGAACGACATTGAATACGCTCTCTCTGATCACGCCGGGCTTCTCCCCCTCCTTGCCGAACACGATAGACAGGCCCGTTCTCGCCAGGTAGCCCGAAAGAATCAACAGAACGACTCCAGAATGTATTTTGACGCCAAGTGGCACGTACTGGTTGAGGAACGTCGTGTACTTGAGAAAGAATGTATCTGCTATCCACGTAGCCGCAAATAGGCAGGCCAGCACTATCTGTCCGGCATCGCCAACTGCATGCTCGCCGGTAAGATCGTCCCGCTGTTGTTGTACTTTCTTCTGCTTATGCTGGTAAGCCATGTCATTTCCTTTCCCGCCCCCTGTTTGATGAAGGAATGCGCGCTAACCTAGGTTTCAGTATACTAATACAAAACGCAAACACGGCTAAAACAAAACCTTAAATAGATTCAAGTTTCTAGTTGCAAGGCAACTTGGGTGTGCAAAGTCCTCTTTATTTCTAAACCAAGGCACAGCGTAGGTTCTTTCTTTATAAACCCCCAAACCATAGAAAATTGCCCCGAATCTCCTTGGTTATGTTCTAATAAATATACCGCCTTAAGGCGAAGCCCACCACAAGGGAAAGCAAAACGGAGGTAGCCACTTTGACCTTAATCGGAAGGCCATTTTTGAATGAATCCCGGGCCAGAATATAACGGGGAAGATAGGTCAGAATAACCAGCAGGTAAAACCAATTCCCGAGCAGAAAGGCGACCGTCATGACCAGTCGCTCAAAATATCCCAACAACTTCTTTTTCATCCTAGGAAAGGCTACCGGCGACTGCTCGGGGTCAGCGGATCGCTGGGAAACCCACAGTTGCATGTAAAAAACCCATATCGTCCCGCCGAAAACTGAGATAATGAACCCAGAGAGAATAATGAGAACGGAAGTATTGTAAAGGGGTGACAAATCGGACAATGGATAGGAGGGCTGGTAGAACTGGACGATACATAAAATTACCGTAATGTGAAGAAATTGGTCTAGAATAAAAAAGAAAATGTCATCTTTCAAATACTTGCTAGTTATAATAAGCTTGGATTTATCAATGATGAGGTGGGAAACCAGTTTAACCAGAAGCACCAGCCAAAAGGCGCCCAACGTGAGGTAGGGAAAGCAGACCGCAGCAGTAACCCCGGTCACGATACCACAATGGAGCAATACCCCATATGGGTGCTGGGATTTTACCCGGAAGACAAAGTCGGTCTGAAGGGGAAAATCAGCAATAAGGTGAGCCAGAAGGAGAAGCCAGAAGAAGTTATCCATTATTAGCTAAACTAATACAATATTTCTATTCTTTCACCACCCATACTTTAACCTTCGCTTCCACCTGCGGATGGATCTTGATAGGAACCGTATACACCCCCAGAGCCTTGATGGGCTCTTCTAACTCTATCTTTTTCCGGTCCACTTGAAAGCCCTGCTCCGCCAGCGCTTCGCTGATGGTCTGGGGGATCACTGCCCCAAACATCCTATCCTCCTCACCCACCGGGACAGGAATAGTGACCGAGGCCTTCTCAATCGCTTCAGCCATCCGACGGGAAGCTCTCAGGTCCCGGTTTAACTTTAGGGCCTCTTTTTTCTTCATCTCTTCATAAATACGGAGGTTGCCCTTCGTCTCCTTAAAGGCCAACCCCCTTGGAATAAGATAGTTACGGGCGTAGCCGTCCTTCACGCTAACCACTTCCCCCAACCTGCCCAACCCATCCACATCCACCTTTAGAATTACTTTCATCATACGAATCACCATAGGATACACAATAAAAGACAAGCGTTTTTCACGAAATGACAAAATCGAACGTAGGGGCTAGGCCCCAATTGGAATAATGGAACAATGGAAGGATGCCCCAAGGCCCGTATGGGGAAGAATGGGTATCTCCAACCTTCCAGCATTCCCTACGGGCTGCAGGCCAACATTCCCCTACAGGTCTTGCCTGCCCGGCCAGGGGGACAGTATTCCCCCACAGGTCTTGGAACAATATTCCATCACTCCAGAAATTTTGGAATTAAATAACACTAATATTTTCATAAAATTTTATCCCGCATGTGCGGGACAAGACATTGGGTTATCTCGCCTGTATATCAACAAAAGGCAACAGGGCCAGATGTCTAGCATGCTTGATGGCCTTGACCAATTGTCTCTGATGCTTGGTGCAGGTTCCCGAAATCCGAGCTGGAATGATCTTGCCCGTATCGGTCGTAAATTTGAACAGACGCTTTTTATCCTTGTAATCAACCTCCCTGATGCTCTCTTCACAAAACCGGCAGATGCCCTTGCGATAGTTCATCATAACCCCTTATTAAAATTCCAAATCCTTGTAGCCGAAATCGAAATTCTCCTTTTCGTCAGGCTGATTTTCAGCTTCAGCAATCACAGCTTCGCTGGGTGCCTTCTTTTTCAAGCTCTCCTCGGTAGGGGTCTTTTCCCCCTCCTCAGCGGACTTACCTTCTTCAGGCCCTTCCTCATCAACATGCTCGATCACTTCTCTCCTGTCCAGAAACTGGATCCTCCGGGCTTTTATCTCCACGATATTGCGGTTGTAACCGTCAGGAGTTCTCCAATTCCGACTCTGCAGCTCCCCTTCCACTAATACCGCGCTTCCCTTTTTGATACTCTCAGAACAGCTCTCAGCCAATTTATGCCAGGCCACTACCCCGATAAAACAGACCTCCTCCCGCCAACCCCCTAAATTGTCCTTAAATTTACGGTTATTAGCGATGGTAAAATTGGCCACAGGAACCCCGGCCAGGGTTTTTCTACAACTGGGATCTCGGGTGAGATTTCCAGCGATACAGACATAATTGATGTCTGGCATCTTAATGTTGACCATTTTCCCCTCAATTAATCAACTTCTGTCTTTTTTAAAGCCGGCTCCTCGGTGATAACCCCAACCGCTTCGGCCGGTTTCTCTTCCTCGGTTTTTTCAGCCGCCACCTCACCGGCTTTTTTAACGGATATGCTCAGGGTTAAATACCGAAAGATGGCGTTGTTTAATTTGAAGTGCCGTTCCAGTTGGACGATCAGCCCCCCGGGGACCTTGAATACAATGTTTACATAATAGCCGTATTGCTTCTTCTCAATTTCATAAGCCAGTCTTTTTTTACCCCACTTGTCAATGGTGAGGTCCTCGCCGCCATTCTTCAGTATAAAATCAACCACCCCGTTAAGGGTTGTCTCAATTTTTTCGTCCTTCAGCAGCGGATCAATGATAAAGGTGGTTTCATAAGTACGCATCAATGTCCCTCACTTTTAACTGACATTTAATTTCTTGTAACAGTTTAGCCGTATTAAGCCAGCCGGCGCCATATGGCATAATGGAGTGTTGGGATGTTGGAGTATTGGTGAGAAATGAACTTCAATATTCCATCTTGGATCGTATTTATTGCGAAGGGCGTTTACTCCAACCATAGTTATCACGACTTTTCATCATAGGCTACATTCGATTCTTTGATTATCAGGGTGTCAACCCAATTGCCTGTGCTGAGATTCGTTTCAGTTCATAGGGGAACTACCGGAATATCTGACAGGTCATGACGTAGAGTTTGATAGCATCTTGCCAAACAATTAGTTGCTGATAACCCCGATTCTTATTCTTCCGTGTCATTCAGGACTCCTAATTCCATTACTCCATCACTCCATCACTCCAAGTAAAGAAACAGTAACAATTTCTGTTCCCCTGCATATTTTATTTTTAGTTCTTCGATCTTTGGCATTTTTTCTCTTATCAGATCAACCCGGAAAACCCGGCCAGCACCGGGGCAAACACTAAGGCGATGATGGACATTAGCTTGATCATGATGTTCAGTGAGGGGCCGGAGGTATCCTTCATGGGGTCTCCCACCGTATCGCCCACCACCCCCGCCTTATGGGCCTCGGATCCTTTTCCCCCAAAATTCCCCTTCTCGATCCATTTCTTGGCGTTATCCCAGGAACCTCCGGCGTTGGCCATGGTGATGGCCAGGATAAACCCCGTGGCAATAGCCCCGATCAAAAACCCGGCTAATGCCTTGGGACCTAAGAGGAAACCCACCACGATGGGGGAAATAACCGTCATCAGGCCTGGGGCTAGCATCTCCCTAAGGGCCGCTCGGGTGCATATATCAACGCAGCGACTGTATTCCGGCCTGGCCTTCCCCTCCATGAGACCCTTGATCTCCCGAAACTGTCTTCGAACCTCATTGATAATGGCAAACGATGTCCGGCCTACTGCGGTCAGGGTCAACGAGCAGAAGACTGCGGGCAGCATAGCCCCGATGAAAAGCCCGGCAATAACCCTGGCATCCAGCAAACTGACCTCAGCCACCTGGATGTGGGCGGCTTTAGTGTAGGAGAGCATCAGGGCCAGGGCGGTTAAAGCTGCAGCCCCGATGGCAAATCCCTTCCCGGTGGCGGCGGTGGTATTACCCAGGGAGTCTAAGGCGTCGGTCCGCTCCCGGATCTCCGGGGGCAGCCCCACCATCTCCACGATCCCGCCGGCATTATCGGCCACCGGTCCGTAGGCGTCGGTGGCTAAGGTGATCCCCAGGGTGGACAGCATACCGATGCCGGCGATGGCCACCCCATAGACATCGGCCAGTTGGTAGGCCAGTATCACCGCCCCAGCTACAAGCAGGATGGGGGGTAAGGTACTGAACAGTCCGTTGGCAAACCCCCGCACGACGGTGGTTCCCGCCCCGGTCTGCGCCGCCTCGGCAATCCTACGGGTGGGACCGTAAGCATAGGAGGTAAAATAATTGGTGCTTTCCCCGATAATCACCCCGGCCACCAATCCGGTAAGCACCGCCCAGAAGACCTTTAGATCAACTTTCAGCAGATAAACGGCCAGAAAGGAAAAGCCTGCGGTAAGAATAGAAGCCGAAAAGGTCCCCCGCCTTAAGGCTCCCAGTAAGGCCCCCATGTCCGGTTTTGTTCCCACCCGGACCAAAAAAGTACCAATGATGGAAGCGATGATCCCACCGGCAGCCACCATCATGGGGAGAAACCAGGCCACCTGCTCGTCAGGCACCAGGGGGTTTCCTTTGTTTACGGCTGGGAGCAGGGCTACAATGGCCAGGGTCATGGTGGCGATGATGGAATCCACGTAGGACTCAAACAGATCGGCCCCCATGCCGGCCACATCCCCCACGTTATCCCCCACGAAATCGGCGATCACCGCGGCATTGCGGGGGTCGTCCTCGGGAATACCCTTTTCCACCTTCCCCACCAGATCGGCGCCCGTATCAGCCGCCTTGGTGTAAATACCCCCGCCCGCCCGGGCAAAGATAGCCACCGACGAAGCCCCGAAACCAAAGCCCGGAATAATGGACAAAAAATTGACATGCCCATGAAAGGCAAAGTAAAGCATGCTCAAACCGAGAATTCCGATGGAGACCACACACATCCCCATTACCGCTCCCCCCCGAAAGGAAACCCGCAGTCCCTCGTTCAAGCTCTGCTGGGCCGCGGCTGCCGTCCGCGAGTTGGAGCGGACGGCCATTCCCATCCCAATGTATCCGGCCAGGGCCGAACAAACCGCCCCGAAGACAAAGGCCAGCGCCACCCACCATCCCAGCTTGGGAATCAATCCCAAAACAAGCCCAACTACCACCACAAACAAGGCCAGGATACGATATTCCCTGCCTAGAAAGGCCACCGCCCCCTCCTGGACAGCCGCCGATATCTCCCTCATCTGATCAGAACCCTGATCCTTCTTCAGCACGGCGAAGATCAGATAAGTAGCAAAGATTAGTCCCAAAATTCCGGAAAACACAGCATAAAAGACCGGATCCATTTCATCTACTCCACTTAAACCTTTACTTTAAAGAAATCATATATTTTTAATAAGTTTTGGAAATTGCGAGTTATTTGAATAATATATCATCTATCAATCCTAAAATTCAGTAAACTCTCTTCTCTTAAGTCCTGATAGATCTAAGGTGCCATCCTTTGGGTTGGGAATTATCTCCCACTCCTCCATAGTCAAAGCACCAATAAGAACATCAATCACCTTTCCATCCACTTTTCCCACCTCATCAATAGGTATTACTTCAGTATGAAATACAAGCCCCTCGATTCTTCCTTCAACTGAACAATATTCCTTTACCTCAATTTTTCTTCCGCCTAATGCTATTTTATAAGACTCGGATAAGGTACGGATAGGGACACTTTCTAAAAGCCGACTTGAAACATAGGTATGCATTGAGCCAGTATCAAATAATGTCTTAGCCTTTTTACCTTCAATTTCTATCTCTTTTAAAATCCCCATCTTAACCTCCATTGTAAAGATCAGGAGCTACTTTTTCCAGACGATCTCTATTGGCTTTTCTGTTTTTCAAAATTTCTTTTACATTGCCCATATAAAATCCTTATTATTAGGACATATAACGACCAATCTCACCTGACGCTATGGAGCGCAGCGGAAAATCGGTCAGGTGGAGCGCCTTGTTAGCCCTCCATTATGCGACAAACGCCTCCGCATAATTCTTTCTACAAGAAGCAGTCAAGTACAACTTCTTGGTAGGCATTGATATTTTGCTCACAACTTTTTCTGCACATCCATTTCCAAAAATCACCGTACTACCCGAACCCAAGCGTTGTAGCTATCCGGCTCTAAGTTGAGCATTCCGTCGTAGAAATAGAGCATCCATATTCGACCGTCAGTAGCGCGATCTGACGTCCATATGAAATTTATGCCACGCTCGAATTCCGGATCGATGTGAAAGCGGTCATATGCTTGCGGCTCCATCAATGACATGGCCTCTTCGACAGTCGGTAAACGCCAGTCATTGAATCCTGCGAACTTTTCGGCATTTATGCGATGGACGTATTGTTCCGCATCTGCAAATGTCATTCGATCTGATGAACCACCCTTCTCCCACATTAGACCAGTGGCGGCGTCAAGCAGTATTACAGCGTTATCTCTAATCTGAGACTCATACCGGTGTGCGATACCCTTTCCGCTTGGATTCCACCTTTTTTCGTAAAACCCATGTTTTGCGAGAAGAACTTTAACCACATCGCTCGAAAGAATCTTTGGTTTATGCCGCAGAGTAACAACGGCAGGCCTATCGGAGAAAAAGCCTTGTATCTGTTTAATGATTTTATGGGTAGCATCTGTAAAACTAGATATGGCTATGATGGTTATTCCAAAAACAATAAGTATGGCCACTACGCGGTTATTCTTTAATAGAGTTATGATGTTATCTACTTGAGTTTTTTGTTCTGACATAACGCTCTCCTTGAAATACACCA
>JADHWK010000057.1 GCA_016783505.1 Candidatus Zhuqueibacterota bacterium
AAATTCAAATATCTCCCTGTCTATTTGCTGCAGTTCGCCCATCATAAGTTTGATTTTAGTGATTTTTTTTAATTTTTCTTTTTTTGATACCTCAAGTGCAGTAGAAATTACTGCTTCTGCTAACGCCCATTCATGCATGCAAATCTCCTCGTGCCGTCTCGACTATAAACAACTACGATGTACTACATCCCCAAAAAGCGAATTGACCCCATTCCCGACCACTTCAAAAGCATCGGAGAAGCCGCTGATTTCTGGGATACCCACAGTCTTGCTGATTACTGGGATCAAACCAAAGAGGTTTATTTTGACATCGAGATTTTCGTTGACTAAACCCTAACCTTCGGAAGGTTTTACATTTAAGCTACAGCCTTTTCGGAACGATCACTCAGGAAGAGGGCTTCATCAAAACTTTCAGGGCTTTACCACAATTTTCCCTTCACCGGCCTCAGTAAAGTCTCCGATATGGGCGACTCCCGTGATTCCTTTTACCTTCAACGCTTTCAGCAGTTTGTCCTTTCGCTCGGCGGGCAGGGCGATGAGTAGACCACCGGAGGTCTGGGCATCACAGAGGATAAGCCTGCCGGGATGGGGGATACGGTCGTCCCACTGAACGCAATCTGAGACATACTCCAGATTGGAAAGGGTGCCACCGGGAACCACCCCGGCCCCGGCAAGACTTAAGGCTTCTTCAAGCACAGGGACCCTGCTGAGATATATCACCGCATTCAGGTGACCGCCCCTGGTCATCTCCTTTAAATGACCTAACAGTCCGAAGCCGGTGACATCGGTGCAGGCGTTGGCACCCACCTTCATCATGGCCTCAGAGGCCCCCTGGTTGAGCATTTCCATCACCCCGATAGCTTTGTCCGTCAGTTCCGCCCCGGCAAGGTCCCGTTTCATAGCGGTGGAGATGATCCCCAATCCTATTGGCTTTGTTAAAATAATGGCATCCCCCGGCTGAGCCCGGTCATTAGTTAGCACCCTATCGGGGTTGATGATTCCGGTAACCACCAGACCGAATTTGGGCTCGTTATCCTCGACGGTATGACCGCCGAGGATGCTCATTCCAGCCTCAGCCGCCTTATCATGGGCACCTTTCAAAATCTGATGCAGGACCTCAAGGGGCAGCCTCTTTTCTGGAAACCCGACGATGCTGAGACCGAAGATGGGTTTTCCCCCCATGGCATAGATGTCGCTTAAGGAGTTGGCAGCGGCAATGGCACCAAAATGATAGGGGTCATCCACCACCGGGGTGAAGAAATCCACTGTCTGAACAATAGCCATGCCATCTCGTAGGCGATAGACAGCGGCATCGTCAGCGGTGGTGGTGCCCACTATCACATTGGGGTCTTTAAGGGGCGATAGATGACTGAGCACCGCCTCCAGGGCCTGGGGACGCAATTTACAGGCACAACCCAATCCGTGGGTATAATGGGTCAATTTGATGGTTTTCAAATCCGCTACTTGTAGGGTTGGGCCCACAGCCTCCGGGCGCAAGCGATTAACTGCATTGGTGATGATGTCAATAGCTCGGTCAATCTCCTCCACAGTATTGGTGCGACCTACTGAAAATCGAATGGTTTGGAAAGCGACATTAAGGGGAACTTTCATAGCCATAAGCACTGGGGAAGGTTCCGCCAAATCCTCGTGACAGGCAGCACCCGCTGAGGCAGCCACCTCATCCAGTTCGGAAAGCAGGGTATTGGCATCCAGATCCGGAAAGCTTACGCTGAGGGTATTTGGCAGCCTCTTTTCGGGATGACCGTTAAGCTTGATGTCGGGAAAATTTTTCTTTAACCCCTCCCACAAATGATCGCGCAGCTTTCGCATATGGGCCGTGTTCTTCTCTAAATCCCCCCCGGCGATCTCGGCTGCCTTGCCCAGTCCGACAATTTCAAGGACGTTTTCAGTACCTGCCCTGCGACCCTGCTCGTGATCGGCCCCATGCACGAGGATTTCAATCTTAGTCCCACGCCTGATGTAAAGAGCACCGATTCCCTTGGGGGCGTAGAATTTGTGTCCGGCTATAGAGAGGAGATCAATACCTAAATCCTCCACCTTAACCGGTATTTTTCCCACCGATTGGGCGGCATCGGTGTGAAAAATTATCCCATGGCGCCTGGCAATTTTGCTGATCTCAGGGATGGGCTGAATAGTGCCCACTTCATTGTTGGCGTGCATGATGGTGATGAGAATGGTTTCCGGGGTAATGGTTTTTTCTACGGCTCCAGGGTTGACCATTCCATATTCATCCACCGGGAGATAGGTGACTTTAAAGCCATCACCTTCCAGATATTTACACACATTAATCACCGCTGGATGCTCGATTTGGGAGGTAATAATATGGTTTCCCCGCTGGCGATGGGCTATGGCGACCCCTTTTATGGCAAAGTTATTGGATTCGGTGCCGCCGCTGGTAAATATTACCTCATCGGGGTAGCAGCCCAAAAGCTCGGTCAACATCTGGCGGGCTTGCTCCACCGCTCGCTTCGCCTGAACCCCATACCAGTGGGAACTGGAGGGATTGCCAAAATGTTCCCGTAAGTAAGGGATCATAGCCTCGGCCACCCCCGGATCAATAGGGGTGGTGGCGTTATGATCAAGATAAATGGGTTTCATAATGTCCCAAGAACTTTCCAGGGATATTCCTATGAGAGATTACAAGTCGGGCACACACCCTCTGTGCATTCGGTCTTCACATCGGATGATGATGCAAACACTGAAAACTGCTTGACGGGGCAGGAGGCGCCGCATTTCGGACAGATAACATCCTTGTTTGTACCACTTATGTTTTGCAGTAGTTCAAATTTTGTGCCGCACTTCCGGCATTTGTACTCGTAGATTGGCATAGTGACTCCTCCGTAGAAGTTATCAGTAGGTCATGCTAAGAAGCTTGTAAATTGCCTAAATTGCCAAAAATTCAAAAATTTTTATAATAATTCAAATAATTCGATGTAGCTTAATATATACACTGTTACAAACAGTGTAAGATCATTAACCGGCGAGGTTTTGGAGTGAAGCGACCAGCCTGTCCCGATCATTCGGGATGTCGCTTCATGCATCCCGAACCTTCGGGATTACTGCAGGAGGATTAGGATAGGAATTTATTCCTATCCTACCTAAGAGACAGAGTGGTTGCGAAAAAAATCCAAAACGTCCTGTAGCTTTTGTGACAATTTTTTAATGACATCCGGTGTCATCCCGGCGTAACCAAAGCGGAGACATCCCGGAGCGCCGAATACGCTGGCGGGTATGACACTGAACTTTTCTAATTCCATAGCCTTTTCCACGAAGGTTCGGTCATCAACCTTTATATCATCAGGCAGTTTGGCAAGAACACTGATCGCTCCGGATGGAGTATCCTTGTCTCTTCCAGCTAAGGTAAAACCCTTGGCCTTGAGCACAGAAATCATCAGGTCCCGGCGTCTTTTGAGTTCTTCTTTAATCGCAGTGATAAACCCTGGAGGCCGATGGTTTTCGAGATCATTGACCTCGGGCCTCAGGATTTCAATCAACCTCCGTTGACCGAGGATATTGGGTGAGGAAGAAGAAGATCGGATAAGGTTTGGTATCCAGTGATTGGTGAACGATTTATTCGCAGACAATATATAGCCCACTCTGGCCCCCGGGATCAGGTATTCTTTCGAGGCAGAGCTTACAACAACCGTGCGCTCCGGGGCAAACCCCAGCATGGACTGCGGCTCACCCTCGTATCGCAGATAATTGTAAACCTCATCGGAGATGATGATCAGCCCCAGCCGCCGGGCAAGTATGGCCAGATTTGCCATTTCAGCATCGGTCAATACATCCCCCGAGGGATTAACAGGGAAATTGATCAGAAGAGAGGTTATGTTATGTGTTTTAATCACCCTTTCGGCGATCTCGGGACTGAAGTGATCATTTTTATCAAACAGATTTACCACGATGGGGTTGCCACCGGCATTTCGGATGATACCCCGGTAATTACTCCAATAAAGTCTCATAAGACCGACATTCTGTTGGTAAGCAAACAGGCGCATAACAATCGCTAATCCCTCTGTAGCTCCGGAGACAATTGCTACATGGTTTTTGTCCAGTCCATCAGCGGGTATTCCAGGCCTCCCTTCCAGCCGATAAGCCAGGGTCCAGAATCTGGCGATCAACTCCCGCAGCTCTTCCAGCCCGGCGGTGGGACCGTAATAGATCTCTTTTTTCGGAAAAATTCCCACAACCTGGCCCTGGTCACAGCGGATGAAGTCGGGGTTTTGGGCGGCAATGGCCTTTGCCCTTGCCACAACCGCCGGAATTATTGGCTCAGAAGCGATGGTCTCCCGCATCCCCGCAGGCATGAATTTCCAGGCACATTCCAAAAGAGGGGTTGCGTCTTCAGGATCTTTAACGACGTGCTCGAAGTTGTCATTCAACATGCTATGTTTCCTCTGTTTCCTTAATGCTCGCATTCGGTTTTGTCAACCCCGTAGCCCTTTCCTGAACCGGGACGGCATAGGCTCTCACCCCCCTTAAGCTCGCCTTTGAGCAACATGTCAATTGTCTCGTCCACTTTACCAGTTATTCCTAGGACGAGTTGAATATTTTTTTCGTCAAAGAGCATTTGGGCCCGCTGGCCGGCCCCTCCGGCAATGACGGCATTGATCCCCATTTCGGCGAAGAATTGGGGCAGAAACCCCGGATGATGACCAGGATTGGCGATAACTTCTGTGTTTACTATTTTGCCCTCGTCGATCTCCACGACCGTGAAAGTTGGACACCTGCCGAAATGGGCGGAAACAAAATCACCGTCTGTAGAAACTGCTATTTTCATTTGATTCTCCTTTTTTTAACATTGACAAATTAAATTTAACAATATTTAGTTTAATAATCCAGAGAATTCTTGATTTTTAACCTTGATTATAAAAATTTATTTTTAATGCAGGGTGTAGATGCAAAAGCAGAGCTTTTGTACTACGGGGAATTTTTAATTTTGTTCTTTATCTTTATAAGAAAGTTTTCATTAGGACATAAGGCACGCCGACAACCAATCTGTCTCTAGGAATTTTACCGTAAAGACGGCTGTCGTCGCATCCGAAGGAGATCGAAATCTGTTGTGATAGATAGCTCCTCACTGCAATGTTTCCACAAACGGACATTAGGCAGGAAACATCAGCATGTATGTTTTTACCCAACCGGGTTTGATGGTATTTAATCAGCCTCATGACCTGCCCTGGCTGGAGGTAAGAAATTAAAATATCAGGCAGTTCGTATGTGTTGAGCCCGATAGCGACAAGACGCTCCTTTAATCTGGGAACGCTTTCTATCATAGACTTAACAACCCCTTCTGGTAGGTTTCGTTTCTCCTTGCATTCCTGGATAATCCTATTCTGGGCATATTTGTCCCAACCAAAAGCGTATTTTGCTCCTAAGCAGCTAATAGATGATTGGGTCAAGAAAACGCTTGAAGTTTTTGCCTTATGTAGCGCTTCGCAAAAACGAATATCCGTAGGAACCGCAGCACTTCCTATGTCTGGCATTTCCTTGTAAAATTTAACCCTCACCCATGACCCACCGAACTTTCTCGCAAACTTTTTTATATTCTCCATTATTGTCCTCTCATAACCGGTCTTTTTAAGAACTTATTGACCTTCAGCCAAGATCTTTTCCAATTGCTCAGCGTGAATGAAACCTTCTACATTTATCCTCAAATCCTTTACACCCTCTACGCCCTTCACGGCCTGCTGAATAGCAAACCCCAGTTGAAATGCCAGGGGACATACCGGGGAAGAAGGCCTGAAAGTCAAGGAGACCCGGCCATTCTTCTCAATCTTCAGGTTTCGTATCAGCTCCATCCTCACGACATTAAGACCCGTTTCAGGGTCAATTACCTTTTCTAAGAAAGTTATTATTATCTGCTCAAGTTTCATACTATGGGCTTTCCAAAAACCCAATGATATTTTCCCAGATATTTCTGATTTCCTTGGTCACTACCCCGTCCGAGTATTCGATCACGGTTTTTCTGTGCACCATGGCTTCGGTGACGATGGTGTCAAAGTGTATTCTACCTATAAAACCAAGCCCCTTGATGCGGCAGTAGGCCTCAATTTCCCGGGTCATCCCAGGATTTATGTCGAACTTATTTACACAGATCAGCGTTTTTATTCCAAAATGGGCTGCCAGGCTCACTACACGCTCCATATCATGCACACCGGAGAGGGAGGGTTCGGTCACTACCAGTACACAGTCGGCCCCGGTGATCGAGGAGATAACCGGACAGCCGATACCGGGGGCCCCGTCCACGATGATGAGATCCTTTCCTTCTTTCTCGGCGATCAACCTGGCTTGATGTCGGACTAACGTCACCAGCTTACCCGAGTTTTCCTGCGCTATCCCCAGCCTGGCGTGCACCATGGGGCCGAATCGTGTCTCGGAGATAAACCATTCACCGGAGGTATTCTCCTGAAAATCTATGGCCTTTTCAGGACAAAAATATACGCACACCCCGCAGCCTTCACATGAAATCTTGTCCACGACAAAATCATCGCTGATGGCATCGAAACGGCAGACTTCAAGGCATTTTCCGCATTCTGTGCACGAATCTTCATTAATGGATGCGGCCTTTCCCCCGGCGAAATCCTCCCTCAATTTTACCCTGGGCTCAAGGATAAGATGCAGATCAGCCGCATCCACGTCGCAATCGGCCATTACCTTGTTTTTTGCCAACGCAGCGAAACAGGCCGTTATGCTGGTCTTGCCAGTTCCGCCCTTGCCGCTGATTATGATTAGCTCTTTCACTCTTCAATCATCCGATTCTTCATATATGAGGAATCAATTTTTCGTAACTATTCAGTTGCAAAGACTCTAAGACACCAAGATTAGAACATAATAAAGAAACTGATAATTTCAGACCTTGTCAAATTGAGTCACACTGATAGGGGTTTAAATCTAATATTCCTTCGTTGTGCCTTGGTGTCTTAGTGGCTGAACTATTTTTCTTTCTATCCTGGCAAAGAGCGATTGGAAGCGCTGTTTGTATTCCGGCATAATCTCGATGATGGGGATTCCCTTTGAATAGGCCTCGGCTATTGTTCTTTCGGTTTTTATCTCCATCAGAACGGGAATATTCTCTTGATTACAGTATTCGATTACCCCTTTATCCCCCACGTCCGAGCGGTTGATAACCACCCCAAAGGGGATTTTAAGGGTTCGGATCATCCCTACGGCGAGCACCAGATCATTGAGACCAAATGGGGTTGGTTCGGTCACCAAAAGGGTAAAATCGCTCCCTTTCACTGCCTCGATGACCGGGCAGGAGGTTCCCGGTGGGGCGTCTATGATTGTCGTTTTTTCCCCGTTGATATGTTTCTTCACCGCCCTGATAAGAGGCGGTGACATGGCCTCGCCAATGCGCAGCCTCCCATGAATGAATTCCATTTCCCCCGCCAGCCCCTTCTCCACTACGCCCATCTCACGGTCTTTATCTGAAATCGCATCTTCCGGACATACCAGCGAACACCCGCCGCAGCCGTGACAGAGTTCAGGAAAGGTCAGGACATTTTTTTTGATAACCACGATGGCACTATATTGGCATATCTGGCCGCATTTGCCGCAGTAAGTGCAGATGGATTTATCAACTTCAGGAACCGGGATTCCGATGATTCTCGTTTCCTGAAAATCGGGTTTTAAAAATATGTGGGCGTTGGGTTCCTCAACATCGCAGTCGAGAAACAGAACATCTTCCTTTAAAGAAAGGGCGAGATTGGTAGCTACGGTGGTCTTGCCCGTCCCGCCCTTTCCACTGGCAACAGAGATTACCATATTTCATCCAAAATATCGCTTGATCAATCTCTCGGCATAGTTTTTAAGGAAATTATAGAGGATTTCACTTTTACAATCCTCTGCAAATTTACGGCAGACGCTTTCCTTCAGATTAATCGCTTGTTCCTTCGATTTGCAGGCCTTAATCTTTTTTTCTATGCCTGCCCAATGTTTCCTAACCTTTTCTTCCGGTCTCATCTCAGTTGCTTGTTCAGTTCTTCCACTAACTGCTCGATAGTCTCATCATCCATACCCTTTTGTTGGGCGTTGTCCTCCAGTGTTCCCCATACCGGTGCTCCGCAGGCAATACATGTGATGCCCTTTTCCATGAGAAATCGGACCGATTGCGGATACACTTGGATCAGGTCTTCAATGAAGATGTTCTTGTTAATCCTGACCATGAGTCTATCTGTTAAGAAGTGGGGTCAAAAACAACCCCACTTTTGCTCACCCTTCACCTTTAGCTGTTCCTACTTTTTGGGAGATGTTCCGATCTCCTTGATGCGGTTATTGATGGCGTCGAGCTGACCTTTCAGGTATTCAGCCTGGCTCCTCAGTTGATCAACCTCTTGTTGAGTAGTCATCTGCGGTGTGAAAGCTGCTCCGCCATATCCCACAGGATAGGGAGCCATTCCATAGCCTTGAACAGGGGGAATCCCATAACCGGCATACGGCATCCCGCCAAAGCCAAAATATGGATACCCAGTGAAGCCCCGAAGGCTCCTGCCGCGACCACGACCGAACCCCAACCCCAGTCGGGGAGATACCGGATTTGCGAATCCGGGCGCAGGATAACCGGCGCAGTATCCAGCAGCTCTACCCGTCATTGGACCCATTCCCATTGGTCCAGTTCCGTTTCCACCTGGCATGAAAATCACCTCCTTCCATTAAGCTTTTGTATAATTGGTTCAGATATTCTGCAACGTTCTTACCATTTTCTCCCCCTTCCCCGGCCCTGTCTTTTTCCCCGGCCCCTTCCCATGCCACCCCTACGGCCCATCCCTATCCGTTCAAAGGGGCCTGGTACGTGCTGAATGGGTGAGAGGGGAAAACCCCCTGTCCTCGTCAGAGGTGGGGGAAAGGCCGGAGCGCCCATCGGTTCAACAGTTGGCGAGTATGGGAGCTTCCCCATTTCAATTTCATCTTGGTCTGTTGATTCCGCTGCTATGATGGGCACCTGGTATTGGAGGGCGTTGTTGGGGCAGGTGTTAAGGCAAGCCCCGCAGTCATTGCATTTGGAGCCATCTATCTCGGCTTTGCCGTCTTCAAGATAGATGGCCCCCCAGGGGCAGGTGTCCACACAGGCCCCACAGCCGGTGCACGATTGCAGGTCAATCCAAATCATATTATTCCCTCACCATCTTGGCCCCGCATTTGGGGCAGCTTTGCTTGTAACAGGGAACCGCCCTTTGATGGGGTGCCGTGGCGCCGCAACTGGGGCAGACACAATTCCCTCCCAGCCCTGATCCCTGGCCTCCCATGCGTCCCCTGCCGCCGCCCCGTCCTAAACCACGTCCCGTTCCCGGACCGGCACCGGCGGGTCCTGTTCCGTTTCCTCTCGGCATTTTGGTCACCTCCTTCAATTAATAGATAAACATCTAGCCCGAAGGTCTCCTGACCGAAGGGCAATAGATTTATAAAAGTTTGGGGTTTCGGTGAGACACCTTAACCCTAGTGAGATAGGTTACCTCCTTCACTACCTCTCAGAATTTCTAAAACTAATTGATGACAACTGAATAAGCAATTAGCTATCAGCCCTTTTCTGATTCCTTACTTCGAAATTATTTGCCACAACACCGCTTCGGATTGTCGCAGGGATTGGTGATCCCACAGCATTCGGCTTGTTCGGGGGTTTTTCTGCGATAATCAGTTTCATAAAACCCCGATCCCTTAAAAATGATTCCGGTTCCCCCGCTGATTATCCTCCTGACTTCACCTTCACATCTCGGGCAATACTTTAGGGGGTATTCAGTTATCTTTTGAAACCTGTCAAATTGATAACCACAGTTTAAACATTGATATTCATAGGTAGGCATTTTATTCTCCTATTGTGATTGTCCTTCCAACCCCCAATTCCAAGAAATTTTCCCTATATGCTTCCCGGAATAGCTGTCTGGCTCTATCCCCGGAGCAGTGAGAGGGGCCAGCCTGGAGAACCCCCAGTTTTTTGAAGTCAGCGATAATTCGTCTTATTTCTCCCTCGCTCGTTCCACCCAGATGGAAACCGCCCATAACCAACACGGGGTTTCCCCCAACCAATCGCTTTGATTTATTCACTATTTTTACCACTCCCGGATGGGCACAGCCGGTTATGATCACGGGTCCTTTTGGGGTTTTTAGTATCAGCGATTGTTCCTTTATCCATACGCCGAGCTCACCGGTGGAATACACATTATCGAAAAGCTCTCCGGACTTGTGCACCTCTTCGACCTTGGCACCAAAAGATCTTACTTCATCTTTGAAACTTAGCGGAAAGGATTTCGGCAGGTACACGGTTACCCCTGAGTTTCGCTTCAGAAAACCGGATAGCCCCCCCACATGGTCACCGTGGATGTGGGACAACACCACCGCATCTATTTCCTTGGGTTTGATTTTAAGTTGCTCCATGTTATATAGCAGGGTAGGACTATCCCCGCCGGTGTCGAACAGTATGTTTTTTCCCCCAAACCTTATTAGACATGAGAATCCCCAGGCAGTCCTTAGTGAACTGTCATAGGGATTGTTGTCGTAGATGATAATAATTGTCAAATTTTCCAGAGACATGTTTGCCTTTTTATAATGATCTTTCGGATTCCTTTCTCCACCGGCGCCACAGTTGAGGAGGACCACCAATGATAGAGCAACCATAGTCAAAAAGGCTATCTTTTCCATCATTTCCGTTTCCCATTCTATTGAAAATTATTTTCAGTAAAGGGTAAAAAATTAATCTGAGGCGCATTGTTTGCAATATCCAAATAGTGTGAGCTCATGATCGATTATTATGAACCTGTGTTCTTGGGATAATTTTTCTGCCAGATGGTTTAGCTGGGGAAAGAAATCGGATTCGAAATCTATTAGTTTCCCACATTTCACACAGACGAGATGGTGGTGATGGGTATCCTTATTTCCGTTCGTGATGTTAAGCTCATAACGATAGGTTCCCTCACCAAAATCAAATTTTTTAATCAGCCTCATTTGGGTAAGGGCGCTAAGGGTACGATAAATGGTCGCCAGGGATACTCTTGACCTTCTTTTTTGCAGAAATCGGTAAAGGCCCTCAGCGGTAAAATGGGGTTCGACTTTCTGTAATGAATCTGTGATAATCGACCGCTCGAGGGTTACCCTGTAGCCCTTTATTCCCAGAGCATCCATTAACCGGTTTGCCATTTTTGTCTTCCCCAAACTGAACTTCAGATTTTTATCTTGGGAATCCCCGCCATTTTACTATTCCCCTTTTTTCTTTCCCAGCTCGTTTATCCTCTTGCTAATGGCATCCAGTTGCTGCTTCATAAGATCGGCCTGCTGCTTTAATAGCTGAAGTTCCTGATCCGGGGTTGTTGGACCTGCACCCGGTGCCGCAGGCCCCGTTCCCGGAACGCCGGGCATGGCACCGTAGCCCACCTCAGGCAATCCACCCCCGCCCATTCCTCGACCCATCCCTCTGCCCATTCCTCGCCCCATACCCATTCCGAAACCGGGTCCCATAGGCTGTCCCTGGCCGCCTGCCTGGCCAGGCGTGCCCGCACCCATCCCGAAATGGGCCTGCACATTGGGCTGGGCGGTGGGCTTAAGCTGACCGGATTTGTACCTTTGAATGGCATCCTGCACCGATCCTACGACGCCGATAATTACCTGAACACCGGCGGCTTGTAAGGTCTGGAAGGCGTTGGGGCCGCAGCTCCCGGTGAGCACCGTCTCGGCACCCTTGTCGGTAACAAACTGGGCCGACTGGATCCCAGCCCCTCCCATCGCGGCAACATTGGGGTTTTCAACGGCCTCAAATTGCAGCGTGTCGGGATCTACGAAGATGAAATATGGACATCTTCCAAATCGGGGGTCAACCTGGGCCGCCAGATCAGTCCCTGCTGAGGTAATGACGATTTTCATTTTTTCTCTCCTTCTAATTCCTTCATTCGATCCTTAATACCCTCCAGTTGGTCTTCTAAGATCTCAGCCTGTCCTTTCAGCATTTCCAGTTCCTGTTCCGGTGTGCTCTGGGCGGCTCCCCAGGGATCGTAAGGGGTGGGAAATCCAGGCATAGGAAAGCCCGGAGACTGGAACGCATAGGGGACCTGCCCGCTCTGCCAGAGGGCATCCATCTGCGGAGTGGGCCAATAGCCGTACATCAAATATTGTGCAGCGGGGCCAAGCCCTGTGGGACTCCTGCCGATCCAACCCGGGCTGAACCCGAACCGCATCCATCCAGGCAGCCCAGTCATTCTGTACCACCACCGATGTCTGTTACCCATTTCTATACCTCCTTTTTACTAAATATCCTTTCGATTTTAAAGTCTCCTTAGTAAATAGGCAATCTTTATGCCAACTTATCCTTATCATCCCAATTGCCAAATATCAAAGCTAATACATCTAATCTGGTTCAAAAAGGGATTCATTGGGTGTTTCACATTTGAAATGTTTATTTCAACATTGAAACATACAGGGGAAAGGATGATCATTTCACTGTACAGTCCGGGCATCGGAATTCTATACTTTCTCCTTACTTATAAAACCGCACTTTCAGTCCGCCATAGATAATGCGACCGGTATAAGGTGCGTACATAAAGGCAGCATCATCAGGGTGCCTCTCCTCTTGAACATAGTCAAATATATTTTTCGCACCCATAAAGATAGTAGTTCCATTTGAAAAACTTCTGGCTATTTTGGCATTCACCACCCAGAAATCAGGAGTATGCACAATTTTACTCTCGGGTAGTCCTATATCCTCTTCCTTGCAATAATCAATATACATTCTACCGGTATAATCAGCGTCTAATACCAGATCCCAGTGGCCCGGGTTATAGGTGAGCTCGACACCTCCGGTAATCTTTGGGACCCGAGGAATATATTTGCTGTCTTCTGCATATTCTGGATGATTCTCTACCCAGTCTTCTCGCTCATTTTCATATTGAGCATCGGTATAAGCCAGATTGAGGTCAAGGACAAGGTCACGTACCAGAAGTGTTCTGGATCCCAGTTCTATCCCCTGGGTATAAGCATCACCTATGTTGCCCCATTCATAAGTGTAACCCAAATTTTTCGATGTTTCGCTGGCATCGGTAAACCCAATCTTGTCTTGCAGATTAGTACGAAAGAGATTTGCATTCACGGTAAACCTCTCGGCCGAGTAATCTGCTCCCAGATTAAAGCTTACCGATTTTTCAGGCTTCAAACCGGCTGGTTTGTTAACCCTGGGTGAGCCGCTACAGAGATGCAAATCCTCGCTAAAGCCATAGGGAACCCGGAAACCTGTCCCTACGCTGGTTCGCAAGATAAAATTGGGAGACGCCTTAAGCCTTACTGCCATTCTGGGACTAAAGGCTTGTTCACCGTAGTCAAGCTTAATCCTTTGTTGGGGAGCAATCGTACCGGAACCACCAAAATCATCTTTGGAGCGGTGGATGTCATACCTGGCCCCCAGCACCAGTTCCAGAGCATCACTTAAGGAAACTTCGTCCTGAAGATAAGCCCCCCCGTCATCGGCGTGCTTTTCACTTTCGGAGGTGTAGGTGCCGCCATAATTGGGATCCGTATCATCCACAATGACATACCTGCCAGTTTCTTCCAGCTTATTGTGGGAATACTGGACTCCCCCTAATAGACGGTGGCTTCCGAGGGGATGAGAATAGTTGAAATCCACCACATAAAGGTTCTCGTCGGCAAGATAAGGCTGCATTTCGTCTATCGTAGGCAGCGTTCCATGAATGCCTTCATAGTCGCCCAGAAAGGCATCGTTGGTGGCACTGCGGTTATGGAAAGTATAGCCGAGGTTAAGGGTAATCTCATTGCCATAGCTAAACCTTTTCCTGTATCCAATT
>JADHWK010000058.1 GCA_016783505.1 Candidatus Zhuqueibacterota bacterium
AAAAATGCGCTGTAGAAAATTTTTCTATTGTTTGTTCATCCTGGCCTTCATTTTTTCCGGTCAGAATGGGTGGGGGAAGACCGAGGATGAGGTTTTAGGGATCATCAAAAACGCCCCGGGAGCGATAGAATATCCCGAGGCCGGGGCTCTGTATCTGCTTGTGGAAAAAAGGGTTACCATTGATGATCAAGGGCGGGAGTTTAAGGAAACGCATTCCCTGATCAAGATCCTGCAGGACCGGGCCCGGGATAGCTACTGCAACCAGAGGGTGAAGTTTGACGGCGAGAAACAGCGGGTCATCGTTGAGGTTGCCCGAACCCACAGACCCGACGGCTCCATCGCCCTGCCGGAGGAGGATGCCATTATGGAGTTGTCCCATCCCGAGGCGGCCCAAGCCCCCTTCTACTCCAACGCCCGGCTTCAGGTGGTGGCCTTCCCGGCCATCGAACCGGGGGCGGTGATGGAATTCATATATCGGATTGAGCCTAAAGAAGGGGTGGAAGAAGAGGAGGACAAATACAAATATTTCAACGGTGAGATAATCTTCCAGACCACCGAACCCATCCTTGAAAAAAGCCTCAGCCTTTCCGTCCCAACCCACCGAAAGGTTAGCTATCGGATGTTGAACAGCGATTCAGAGCCGGTAGTGACCACCGAGGATGGCACCACCACCTATTCTTGGCAGTTTCGGGATTGCGAGCAGATCATAACTGAGCCGGGAATGGTCCCCATTCCCAACCTTGCCCCCCGGCTATTGTATTCGTCCCTGGAGGACTGGGATGACCTTGGAGGCTGGTTTCGGGATCAATATTTCGATAAGTTGTCAGGAGATCAGACCGTTCGGGAGCGCGTCAAAACCATCACGGAGGGGTTGACATCTACGGATGATAAGATCAGGGCCATCAGTTTTTACCTGATTAAGGAGGTGCGGACGGTGTGGTTGGGGTTGGGGAACACCGGGTATGAGCCGACCCTGGCCCCCAAAATCCTGGCCAATAAATACGGGGATCGGATGGACAAAACCGTGCTTTATCTGTCTATGCTGAGGGAGATCGGCGTCCAGGGGTTCCCCGCCTTTGTGAACCATGCCCGGGTGGACTTCGTGGACCTGCCGGCCATCAAACAATTCAACGACCTTTTAGTTTACCTTCCTCAGGAATCCGGTGATGGGTTATGGATTGATCTGACCGGCGAGACCACCGAATACGGCGTCCTTCCCGATGAGGAGGCCGGGCAGCGGGTGTTCGTGGTGACCCCAGAAGAGGCTTATGTGACCCAATCCCCTGAACAGAACGGAGCAGTGAACTTTACCAATACGGTGATGAAGCTAACACTGGATAAGGAGGGTAACCTGTCGGGCAGTGTCTATTCCGAAGTGAACGGGGTAACCGATGCCCGGACCCGGGGGGTTCTGAAGGATAAGAAGGATCAAGAGTTGAAGATGTATTTTGAGCGGCTGGCGAATGGGCTGAAACAGGGCACCAAAATGATTTCCTATGATCTGCCCGACCTGAAAAAACTGGATGAGGATGCCTGGGTGAAGATGGAATTTCACTGTGACCGCTACGCCTTCCGTCAGGGGGACATCCTGCTGTTCGAGGTCCCCGGCAACCCCTTCGGGTTTACCTACGCTGGATTTAACCCCTCCCTGCCCACCGTTCGCCATCCGGCCCTGGTTCGCTCCACCACGGTTTCTGAAAGGGAGATTGAAGTTGACTTTCCCGAAGGGCTTAAGGTGGGGTATCTCCCCGAAAGCCTCCTCGTCGAAAACGACTTCATGAAGTTGGAAATGCAGACCCGAAGGGAAGGTTCCAAAATTGTGATTAAAAAGACGGTGACCTGGAAGCGAGGGGTGATCAACCCCGATGGGTATCCCCGGTTGAAGAAAGAATACACGGATTTCGTTTTACCGAAGAACCGTTTGATTATCTTTGAAATGTGAGGTTTAGTGAAAGCCTAGCGCGGCAAAATTTTTATTGCACTTTTATAATTAAACACTAACCGAAGGTTCGCCGTGGCGAAAAAATACTGAATTGTTGATTGTTAATTGCTAATTGTTAGAACCTGGGCTCCAGCAGCAATCAGTCCCGAGCATTCGGGACAATCAGCAATCATTTCAGTGTCATTCGGTGTTCTTCAGTGTTTGACAGAATAATTCCTTTGCACAAAAAACAAAGATTTTATGGTAATATTATAATGTCAAAACTAAGGGTGGGCATTCTTTTCGGGGGCAGGTCCTGTGAGCACGAGGTATCCCTGCAGTCGGCGCGGTCGGTGGTGGAGGCGTTGGATAAGGATAAATACGAAGTACTGTTGATCGGAATTTCCAAGGAAGGGAAATGGCTGGTCTCGTCAAGAGCGCTGGAATACCTTAAAGAGGGTAAATTGGATGGAGGGGGTCAACCTATGGTGATGCTGAATTATCCCGCTTCTAAAAGCCTGGTCAAAATTCAAGATGAAACCATCGCCCCCTCCCGGGCCGGGGAGAAGGTTGATGTGGTTTTTCCCCTGCTGCACGGGCCCTTCGGGGAGGACGGCACGGTGCAGGGTCTTTTGGAACTGGCCGATGTCCCGTATGTGGGGGCCGGAGTTATGGCCTCGGCGGTGGGGATGGACAAAGGGATCATGAAGATGGTATTTAAGGCACATAATTTACCTATTCTGGACTTTATGGTGTTGAAAAGGGGGGATTGGGAGGGGGGACGGGATAAAATTTTGGTGGACATTGGGAAAGAATTTGATTATCCCCTGTTTATAAAGCCGTGCAACTTGGGGTCCAGCGTGGGGATCAGCAAAGTTCATAACTTTTCCGAGTTGGCCCCGGCTCTGAACCTGGCGGCGCAGTACGATCGGAAGATGATTATCGAGCAAGGGGGGATCAACTGCCGGGAGATCGAGGCCTCCGTCCTGGGCAACGATGATCCCATCGTCTCTGTCCCCGGTGAAATTATCCCCTGCAATGAATTCTACGATTACGACGCTAAGTATATTGACGAAAATTCCCAATTGATCATTCCGGCTGATCTTCCCATAAAAACCATCGAAGAGATTCAACAGATCGCCGTCAAGGCCTTCAAGGCCGTGGACTGCGCCGGGATGGCCAGGGTGGATTTTTTAGTCCAGAGGGAAACCCATGAAATCTACCTGAGCGAGGTCAACACCATCCCTGGTTTCACCAAGATAAGCATGTATCCCAAACTCTGGGAGGCCAGCGGGATCAGCTATACCGAACTGATCAGCCGCTTGATAGAGCTGGCCATTGAAAGGCACCGGGATAAGAAGAAGTCCATTACATCTTACCGGTGACGCATAAAGTGAGAAGGTGATATATGTCCAATCAAAAAGTAAGTTTCAAAACTGAAAAAGAGCTCCAAGTGGCAATCTTGCAAGAAAAAGCAAGAGGAACTCCTGACTTAGAAATCGGTCAGAAATATGGGGTTATATTTAGATATATTGAGCGACCTAATACCATATTGCAAGGACTCAATATTAGTTCCTTGAAAGAAGGTGATTTATCATGAAAGAAGAGAAATTCACTTGGAAAGATATTGTGAGAAATGCTTTATTAGAATTAGAGGGCCAAGGTCATTTATCTGAGATTAATGAGATAGTAGAGGGCCACCCTAAAACTAAAACTAATCCTACATGGCAGGATACTATCCGAAGGGTAGTAAGGCAATATAAGATATTCGAGCCAGTACCACCAGAAAGAAGTGGTATTTATAAAGTTGTAGAAGAAATTTCAATAAAACCTGAGTCACAGTGCTTTACCGAGAAACCAGAAATTGATCACGGGATTGCTCAAGGAATGTTAGTTACACTCGGAAAAACTTATGGATACGAAACCTATGTGCCTCCACATGATCAGACTATTAGAATTTTTCAAGGTAAACCGTTAAGAGATTTCTTAACGGTCTCCGACTGCACCGATATTTTTAGGGGTCCTAACTTGGCAAAGATTAGAGAAATAGATTCTCTATGGTTTGATGAAGATGATTACGGGTTATTTCCAGTTTACGCCTTTGAAGTAGAGGAAACAACAAGAGTAAAATCTGGTTTGGATAGGCTATTAAAAATACCAAGAAGATTTCCTGCTCGATTTTTTGTTGTTGGTCCGAGCACAAAAGAGAAAGATTTATTTGAGCAGTATATTAACCAGACACCATTTAGAGACTTTAGAGGTAGATTTAACTTTAGGTTTTATAAAGAGTTAGAAGAATTGTATAACTCTGCATTGGTTCATAATGACCAGCGAGAACAATTTGGAATCATTGAAAGGTGGAGGCAACCATGAAGTCTATAATAACAATTAGATGTTTATGCGGTAGAGAAGTTATACTCAAACTTGTTGGCGGACAGTACCAAGATACATACCAGGCGGAATGCGATTGTGGCCGTAAGTGGTCTTTAGAAGAACAGTCGGAAGCGATTGCAGAATTATCTGATGAAAACTATGTAAACTAATGTAAAATTCAGAGAACCAAACAAGCGAGAACGCACCCCTGCCCATGTCCACTCGATTGTAGAAATGTATGTCAAGTATGCCTTTAACCCTCAACTAACCTTAAAATTAAAGGAGCATATCTTGTCAATGCTTGCTTCGATTAAACCAGTAAATTCTTTTCCGCCAAGTCTTCAATATTTTAGACCTGAGCATATCGAACCATTCAAAGATTTAGATAGAGTTGGGGAGTTTACAGTTGAGTTTATTCTTGTTGTTACCGAACTTATGGCAATACAGGAGAAAACGAATTATCCAAAAGGTTCTCTAACCGAGAGTTTATATAGGGATTTTGAAGTGAAAGATAGGTTCCAAGTGATACAAAAAGCGGTATTAAAAAGACTAAGGTGAAGGATGTGTTCAGAAATTCCGCTGCTTCCCCTAGCACCTTTTGAAAGGCCAAAGTCCTCCCGACAAGTCGGGATCGGGACTTCCGCTACGCTTCAGCAAGAAAAAGATATCTATTTTCCCGAATAATATCAACTTTTTCCTATCCGGTCCTAAGACGGGTCACTACCAGGTCTGGCGTTCTTTGAAATATACATAAAATACTTAACTTTAACACATAAACCTCTTCCTCCGTTTCGGAAGTTTAGGGAATATTGGCGGCAAATGGATCATGTTAGCCTGATGAAGTTTCATGGCAACAAAAACCAAATGCAATTGAACTTGGCATTGATCATTATCTCAATCTCCCTGAGAAAAGGCTGAACGGAGTGATTGCAATATAACCGAAAAGTCACAAGTTACTCGCGATAGAAAGGAAGATATTGAGACTAGGAACGCATCTATTGGTGCTAAAGCATAGTAATGACGATGTATTTCTAGAATATCATCTTGATTGTATTTACAACAAAGTCTTTAGTGTTATGGAGGATATTAAAGTGGACAATAAGGATTTTGAGAATGTCAGATACTTCTTTTCTCTCGCACTGGAAGATTATTTCGGTGATAAAGAAGAGCTAATGGACATGGCAGACATCACAGAAGAGACGTTACAAGATTTTTTTGAGATGGAATTCCAAACTGCGGCGTAGTTTGATGGTAACTTCATCACCTTATAATGTTACAAAAGAATATGATAGGGTCACTGACAGGTTGGGCATTCTTTGAATTAAATTAGTTGACATCTACTTCCCAACCTTATTCGGGACTCAAAGCACAGAGACGTAAGGCGAAATTCCGGTATAAATGTTCAAGATAAAAAGGAGGTCAGAATGAATATCTACGTGGGAAATTTGTCGCGTCAGGTCACCGAAGAGGATTTGCAACAGGCTTTTGAGGCCTTCGGGAAGGTCGAATCCGTCAAAATTATTAAGGACATGTTCAGCGGCGAATCAAGAGGGTTCGGATTCGTGGAGATGCCCGCTAAAGCTGAAGCCCAGGCCGCGATCAATGGTATGAACGGCAAGGAACTGAAGGACCGAGTCCTTAACGTAAATGAGGCTCGCCCTCGCTCCGAAGGCCGTCGGGGTGGAGGAGGACGAGGCGGAGGAAGACAGGGTGGTGGGCGGCGCTGGTAGGTGGCATTCGGACATAATAGAGCCCGCCTGCCATAGTCCCGAAGCTTCGGGACGGCTGGCAGATCATAGTAGAACTTTGCCTAACCCCATTTGAAAGAACAAATTTATGTCAAAAATATAAACCTTCTCGAAAAAAGGCGTTTCGCTTTCATTTCAATCACATTGGAGCACTCTTTAAATCGGTATTATTTTTAGGGATAATAGGGAGAGAACGGATTCATTACTGGAACCTTTTTTTCTGGTCTTTGTTCAGGCATCCACGACTTTTCCCATTGGCGATTACTTTTGCGGTCTACGGATTCCATTTTCGAAAGGTTTTTGAAAATTACTGAAATTTATAATGACAAAAAGATTTGCCTTGCATAGCATAAAAGTTTCCTCATGACCGTCGGGGTCATCCTAATTTTTGCTTAGCAAAAACTTTTTTGTGTTGGATTCGTTAGACGAAATACTCCGTTAGGGAGATGACAAATCTAAAGTAAAAGGAATAATAATCATTTAAGGAAGTTTCATATGCGCACATTATCTGTATTGGTCATTGTTTTTATCGTGGTTTTTATGTTGACAGCGGTTGCGAAGGAAAAGTATGAAACGGATATCATCAAAACGTCCTCTGGCGACCTGAAGATCACGTTTATCGGCCATGGTACGCTGATGTTTACCTTTAGTGGAATGGTCATCCATGTCGATCCGGTAAGCCAGATGGCCGATTACACCAAGCTACCGAAAGCCGACCTTATCCTGGTAACCCATGAGCACGGCGACCACTTTGACCCGAAGGCGCTAGAAATTCTGCGCACTGAGAAAACCGCGCTGGTGTTGACCGAAACCTGTGCCAAGCGGGTTAAAGACGGTATTGTTATGAAGAATGGGGATGTTAAAACTATTGAAGGGTTGAAGATAGAGATTGTACCTGCGTATAATATCATCCACATGCGCAAAGAGGGACGTCCCTTTCACCCCAAGGGTGTTGGCAATGGCTACGTAATTACCTTTGGCGATAAGAAGGTTTATGTGGCAGGCGACACGGAAAATACTCCGGAGATGAAAAATCTAAAGGGGATCGACATCGCATTTTTACCGATGAACCTGCCATATACGATGACACCAGAGATGGTAGCTGATGCCGCAAAGGCTTTCAAGCCGAAGATACTTTACCCGTATCACTATGGCAACACTGATACCTCCAAGCTCGTGGAGTTATTGAAGGATATCAAGGGGATCGAGGTGCGCATCCGAAAGATGAAGTAGGTGTCCGCAAATAATATTATGGCGTTTTTTTGGATGAAAAATGAATTCAATAAACATTACCGATAAAATTCTTCAATTAGAAGCAGAAAATCGCCGTCTACAAAGGGCGGTGGAGGAACTTTCCATTCTCAATGAAATTGCCACCGCAATTAGCTCCACGTTGGCATTAGATCAAATCGTGGTTTTGATTGTCCAAAAATGTGTGAAGCATTTGAAAGTAGAACAGGCAGCGGTCATGATACTGGCTGAGAAAAAAGAGGAAAAACCATTTCAAACAATGGTTCGCAGGGCAGACACGACTGCGAACGTACTTCCCTATCGCCTCAATGCCCAATTGACCGGCTGGATGCTGAAACACCAGAAGCCCTTGGTTATTAATGATTTTCCGAATGATGACCGTTTTCAAGGGGTTGCTGAAGAAACGTTTCCCATACAGTCGTTGTTGAGTGTCCCTTTACTGTCAAAAGGCCGCATGATTGGAGTGCTCACCGTATTTAATAAAAAAGCACGGGAGGGTTACAGCAGCGAAGATCAACGGTTATTAACCATTATAGCCACCCAGTCTACCCAGGTAATTGAAAATGCCCGCCTTCTTAAAGAAGAGCAGACCTTGATAAAAATGCGCGAGGAAATACGGTTGGCCCATGATATTCAAAGCAACTTGCTGCCGAAAAAGCCGCCCCAATTAAACGGATATGACATTGCCGGCGAAAGCATCCCCGCCCAAGTGGTTGGAGGTGATTATTTCGATTTCATCCCGGTGGACGAGAACAGGTTGGCTTTTTGTCTTGGAGACGTCTCAGGCAAAGGGCTGCCGGCAGCATTGTTGATGGCGAACCTTCAAGCGACGATTCGGGGACAAACTATTATAAAGCCCTCTCCGAAGGATTGTTTACGGCATTCGAACAAACTGCTGTACCAAAGCACCGAGTCTCAAAAGTTTGTCACGCTTTTTTATGGAATTTTGGACTCCCAAAAACATCAACTGCGTTATTCCAACGCTGGACATAACAGCCCCCTACTTTTCAGCGAAGGTGAGGAGCCGGTACCTTTGGAAACCGGCGGGGTTGTTCTAAGCTTTATGGAGAACTTTTCTTATGATGAAGGGGTTGTTTCTTTCAATCCCGGTGACCTACTATTGATTTATTCTGATGGGATCACTGAAGCCATGGATGCCGGCGATGAAGAATTCGGGGAGGAGAGGCTGGCGGCACTGGTGAAGGAGAATATGGGGGAGTCCGCCAGCGGATTAATCGAGAAGGTCATTACTGCTGTCAAACGACATGCTGGTGACAGCTCGCAAATGGATGATATGACTCTGGTAGTCATTCAGAGAGAAAAGAGTAACATTCAATTAGGAGGAGACCATGAAAATTAAAAAAGAAATATTAGGCGATGTAGCAGTTTTACACCTGAGCGGCGCCATGCTTGGTGGACCGCCCACCTCTGAGATTTTTCCGGCTGAAATCAAGAGTATTATTGATGAAGGCATTAACAAGGTAGTGGTAGATCTTGGAAAAGTGAAACGAATGAACAGCACTGGATTAGGGATTCTCATTCGGGGTTACACTTCTCTTCGGAATAATAACGGTGATTTGAAACTTGCCAACCTCAATCCGTTGATGAAAGGCGTATTGGTTACGACCAAACTTGACACCATCTTTGAGAGTTATCCTAGCATAGATGAGGCTGTAGATAGCTTTGGTTAAAAAGAACGGCAGGATTGGGGTTTCAGGTTAGTTTTGAATTAAGCAATTTAGAACATCTTGCCCATATAATAATCCGACATTGTGATAACCATTTTTAAGAGCTACGAAACTGCTGATCGGGCTATCGCCAGTTTTAAGTGATGGACAACTGTAGTTAAATCGGTGAAGTTGCGAGATACTATTTGGTTCTTTAAGGCCCGCCGGCTTTTTGGCATGTCGTAGATTCGCCAGTGTTTTGGCGGACTGGAGTAATGGTCTATGATTGGAAAGACAATATCGCATTATCGAATTTTAGAAAAGCTCGGCGGCGCCCCACGGCCAACAAACTAATGTGAAGATTTGAAAGATTTAATAGAAAAAACCATTTCTCATTATCGAATCATTGAGCCATTGGGGCAAGGGGGAATGGGTGTCGTCTACAAAGCCGAGGACACCAAGCTTAAACGCACTGTTGCACTGAAGTTCCTGCCTCCAGAGCTAACCCGTGACCCTGATGCCAAAGAGCGCTTTGTCCACGAGGCGCAGGCGGCCTCGGCTCTTCAGCATAACAACGTCTCCACGATTCATGAGATTGATGAAACCGATGAAGGACAAATGTTCATATGCATGGATTACTATGAAGGTGAGGCGTTGAATGAAAAGATCAGGAGCGGTCCTATCAAGATTGAAGAAGCCCTTGACATTGCCATCCAGGTTGCACAGGGTCTGAATAAGGCACACAAGAAAGGGATCGTGCATCGAGACATCAAGTCGGGAAATATCCTCGTGACCGAAGACGGCGTAGTGAAAATTGTGGACTTCGGTCTGGCCAAACTGCGTGGGCAAACAAAGCTTACCAAAGAAGGTACTACTTTAGGAACAGCAGCGTATATGTCTCCCGAACAAGCGCGGGGGGAAGAGGTTGATCACCGGACAGATATCTGGTCGCTGGGTGTTGTTCTTTATGAGATGATTACTGGACAACTTCCCTTTAAAGGCGATTATGAACAGGCGGTGATCTATTCGATTATGAATGAAGACCCGGAACCAATGACAGGCTTACGAACCGGCGTGCCGAGGGCATTGGCGCAGGTTGCAGAGAAAGCTATGCGAAAGGACAACGAAGAGCGGTATTCGAAGGTCGATGACATGATAACTAGCCTCAGGTCTTTGAGGAAGAAGCTCGAATCTGGCCCTTCGGATAAGTTAGAACCAGAATTGACTCTTAGAAAAAGAAGATACATTTACCTCGGCATCACGATTTTGGTCTTCTCTCTCATTGCAGCAGCTCTCTTTTTCTGGCAAAGAACGGAGACTAGACGGATTGAAGCCATAGTTGCCCGTTTGCAACCCGCTGTGGAGGCCGGTCGCTTTGATGACGTGTTTGAGATATTAAATGATTCGGGCCTGGAACTTCAAGATGACAGGGTTGAGATGCTTACGAAGCAGGTAGCTGGAACGCTATCAATTCAAAGTACACCCTCGAAGGCAAAAGTGACTTTGGCTCGCGTTCAATCTACACCCACCTTGTCAGTGGCAGAGCCAGTGAGCATCGGACGCACACCCCTTGAAGGCCATGCGTTAGTTGCAGGGGAATACTTCGTCAGTATGATGCTCGAGGATATGACACCACTCGAATTTCTTGTACAGGTGGTGCCTGGTGAGTCTTTGCGAATCAACCGTACTCTTCTCAGGGCGAATAAAGAGTTGGCTGGTATGGTAAGGATTGAGAAGGAAATTTCGCAAAATGGCATCTCAATCCCAGCGTTTTTTATTGATAAACATGAAGTAACCAACGCGGAATTTTTTAATTTTATCGCTGCCGGCTGTTATAGGGTAAAGAAATTCTGGCCTGAAGATATTATCATAAACGGTAATCCAACTCCTCGGGAGTCAGCTATAAGAAGTTTCGTTGACCAGACCGGCATACCAGGTCCGCGCTTTTGGTCAGGAGGAAAATATCCAGACGGCAAGGAAGGTCACCCTGTGGTAGGCATCTCTTGGTATGAAGGAATGGCATATGCTCGCTGGGTGGGAAAAGATCTGCCTACATGGGACCAGTGGTGGCTAGCAGCGCTCAGCGAAACCAGCAGTATTTTTCCTTGGGGGAGTGACGTGAGGACAACTCACTTGCGCGCAAACTTCGGGTTGAAAGGTACCCAACCAGTAGAATCTTACCCCTTGGGAATAAGCCCATTCGGGTGTTTCGACATGGCTGGCAACGTACGGGAGTGGCTGCGCGATTCGGTGTCACCCAGCAGACTTCGCACAGTAGTTGGTGGGTCGTGGAAAGATCCTTCCTACATGTTTGAACCCTCTCACGCCGAATCGTTTTATCCAGAGTTTGCTGGCGAGGATATTGGGTTTCGATGTGTGAAATCTATTCCCGATGACCAATAAAGAAACAAGGAGGAACTGCAAATGAATTACTATTTTCGTTTGGCAATGCTTCTCATCGTGGGGTTGTTTGCAATTCTATCAGCCTTAATCGCTCAAGAGCAAGCCTCCGATGAGTGGTTAGCACAGCCTGTTGACGATCAGACCTTCCAAACGCACTTGGATTTTTTTACTTACGACCAAACCTTACCATTTGAACTCCAATCGATTGGTGTGAAAGAGTACGAAGGAATAAGAAAGGAGCATTTGTCTTTCCAAAGCACACCTGGTGTGCATGTTTTTGCGAACTTATACAGTCCCATCGGGCTATCTTCAAAAAACGGACCTGCCCTGATTCTTCTTCATGGTGGTTCTCCGGGAGGAAAAGATAGTCCGTATGTCGATGATACTGCAAAGCTTCTGATGCGGGCCGGTTGGATAGTACTGGCTGTAGACTTTCAGTATTTTGGGGAGCGAAGTACTAGTTTGTTGACTACATTCACGGAAGAAGATAAGCACGATCGACTCTATAACCAGCCTTCCATGTATCTCGCATGGATGATCCAAAATGTAAAGGATATTGGCAGATCGTTTGACTTTCTTGTAGACCAGATAGGTGTTGATCCCAAACGCATCGGTCTCATTGGTATCAGCCGTGGTGCGCAAGTCGGGGCAATTGTTGGCGGAGCAGAGCGCAGGCTGGTTGCAATTGTGTTACTTCACGGAGGCCATTTTGACGCATTGGAGCGGGGCCATCTGCCGGCGGCATGCCCTGCCAACTATATTGGTCGCATAAGCCCCCGTCCACTGCTTATGATAAATGGCACCCGTGACACCGATTACAATAAGGATACTTCGGTCCTGCCTCTTTACAGGCTGGCAAAGCCCCCTAGAAAGATTATTTGGGTCGAGGGCGGCCACGGATCTTTTACGGAGGAAGTTCGCTCAGCTATGTTACGGTGGCTGCAAGAGAACGTTAAGTGAGGTTGCGATTCATCAGCATAATAAATTGTGATGGCATGAAAATCAAATGAATGAATCATGATCGGCAAAACCATATCGCATTACAAAATTCTCGAAAAGCTTGGCGAGGGTGGCATGGGGGTTGTGTACAAGGCCGAGGACATCAAACTTAAACGCACCGTTGCCCTTAAGTTCCTGCCGCCGGAATTAACCCGGGACGAGGAAACAAAGGAGCGCTTCATCCACGAGGCGCAGGCGGCCTCGGCTCTTCAGCATAACAACGTATCCACGATTCATGAGATTGATGAGACCGATGAAGGACAAATGTTCATATGCATGGATTACTATGAAGGTGAGACGTTGAAAGATAAGATTAAACATGGGCCACTCAAAATAGAAGAAGCTCTCAACATTGCTGTCCAGGTTGCTAAAGGTCTGGAAAAAGCCCATGAACAGGGGATTGTACACAGGGACATCAAACCTGCCAACATTATGATTACTAATGATGGAGTGGTTAAAATCGTGGATTTTGGGCTGGCCAAGTTAGCCGGGCAGACCGGGCTCACAAGGAATGATACGACCATGGGTACAGTGTCGTATATGTCACCTGAGCAGACGCGTGGCGAAGGGGTTGATCATCGAACAGATATTTGGTCTTTAGGCGTTGTTCTTTATGAAATGATCACCGGGCAATTACCATTTAAAGGAGAATATGAACAAGCGGTGATTTATTCGATTTTGAATGAAGACCCAGAGCCAGTGAAGGCGCTACGGACTGGCATTCCGATGGAGCTTGAGCGGATATTGAATAAGGCTTTGTTAAAAAATGCGGGCGAACGTTACCAACTCGTAGACAAGATGTTGGATGATATGAGATGGCTTCAAAAATCATTAGAAATAGGGATTATAGAACAACGACTAACCAAGATTGTTTCTCCTTATAGGTGCCGGATCGCGGTATTGCCCCTTACCAATATCAGTCCTAATCCGGAAGATGAATATTTTGCTGATGGCATGACAGAGGAACTCATTTCAACGCTATCTAAAATTAATGAATTAAGAGTCATCGCCCGTACGTCTATTATGCAATATAAAAATATAGCGAAGAGCGTCGCTGAAATTGGTCGAGAATTGAAGGTTGGCAATGTACTCGAAGGCAGCATCCGAAAAGCCGCCAACAAGCTGCGTATTACGGTACAGCTCATAGATTCACAAAGTCAAGAGTATCTCTGGTCGCAAGATTATGATCGAGAGTTCAAGGACATATTTACGATACAAAGCGATATCGCCCATAGGGTTGCAGACGCGTTGAGAGTCCAATTAATGGGGGGAGAACAGAAAC
>JADHWK010000059.1 GCA_016783505.1 Candidatus Zhuqueibacterota bacterium
TCGGGACGGGGATCGGGACCAGCGTAGAAGACGAGGATTTCGACCTGGGGGGGCTACGGTACGGAAAGGTCATAATAATGACCGACGCCGACGTGGACGGGGCCCACATCCGCACCCTGCTGCTAACCTTCTTCTACCGCTATATGCGTCCCTTAGTGGACTTCGGAAATATCTACATCGCCCAGCCCCCGTTGTTCCGGATAAAAAAAGGGAAACAGCAAGTATATGCCTACGACGAGGAGGAGAGGGATGAGGTCCTGAAGCGGCTGGGGGATCATGGGGTGGGTATTCAACGGTATAAGGGTTTGGGAGAGATGAACCCCGATCAGCTCTGGGAGACCACCATGGACCCCGAACGCCGCACCGTAGTTAGGGTAACGGTAGAGGACGCCGCTGCTGCCGATAAGGTTTTCACTACCCTAATGGGAGGAGACGTGGAACCCCGGCGGTTATTCATTGAAGCGAATGCGAAGTATGTGAGGAATTTGGACATATAAAAGTTCTTTCCAATTGGAATTGATAGTAAAACTTATTTATTGAAAAATATTCATAAATTGCATTAAAAACCGTAATTTAATATTTCCTATTCCAATTAAAAACAAATTCTTACCTATTGTTTAATGGATTAATAGTAATAAAAAAGAGTTGTCTAAAAAGTCAAATAATTTTAAATTGTGGGCAGATATTGAATCTTATCATAATTTAGTGAGTAAAGATAGGTTTACTTGCTAATTAAAGGATAAAGTAAAACAAACGTCAGGAGGAAGTAATGTATACATTTCAAGCTTTACAAATTTTGATATTTCTTATTCCAGGGTTTATTTCGGCAACAATTTTGGATGTTTTTATCGTTAGAAAAGAGAAAAAGGAGTTTGGAAAAATAATAGAAGCATTAATTTTTTCTATGATAATATACATTATTTATTCCTTAATATCTGGTAAAAGTCCTGTTGTATTAAATCAAATTGAAAAATCTATTACTTATTCTTATGATAGTAAGTCTTTTTTGTTGTTAGGCTTACTTAGTATAGCTACGCCTACAGTATTAAGCTTTCTTATAACAAACGATTGGCATATGAAACTGGCACGAGGGCTACTAATCAGCAGAAAAACTGCGAGAAGTTCCGTATGGTTTGATGTGTTTTGTGATATAAAAAAACACGTCATAGTAAATTTTGAAAATGGACGTCGAATATATGGATGGCCGATGTATTATTCTAATAATCCAGAGAACCCTTATATTTTTTTATTTGAACCGTCTTGGGTTGAGGGAGATAAATTTGTCGATTTAGATTTAGAAGGTATCTTAATAACACCTGAGCAAAAAATTGAATCAATAGAATTCCTTAAAAGTTAAGTGAAGCGTTAAAAAAGGAGGTATCGATGATTGACAAAGAGAAAAAAGAACTAAAAAGTGATAAAGGAGGTTATAATCCTCCCCCTAGAGACCACAAGAAGCCCGAGAGACCAACTCCTCCACCGCCACCAAAGGAAAAATAGTTGTTTTAGGCTACATTTGATAACGCCTTTAGAGAAACTAAAGTTAACAGAAAAACATTCACCCTTATCAAAAAGAGTTAAAGATTCCTGTGGATGTTGCCTGCTCGACAAGACCCATTAAGTTTGACCAAAGACAAACGGAAGGAATCAATGGAACTGAAGGGAAAAAAATATAATCCAAGCGGATTGCCATTTTTACAATCACAAATATTAGAACACATTTATCTTAATATTAGCAAGAACCTAAAAACTGAAACAGAAAAGCTATCCAAAATTACCAATTACCCTGCTACTAGCAAGATACTTTTAGGTGGGATAGATTTATTAGTTAATAAAAAATTTCTTAACGGTTCACTGGATACTGGATTTTCCGTACCTGATGAAAGATTTGATTTTTTTCAAAAAGTTATCAAAAAGAACGATTACAAAAACAAAACGTACTCAAGAAAATTATTTGATCACCTTGAGAAACAATCTTCACAATTAGAACTGTTTTTAGAAACTAAAAACATTAGTCAATTAAATCGCTATGGCGTGATCCATAAATGGTATAATTACCTTGAAGATTTTCCTTACTCATTGATAGAAGACAAAATCATTGAATACAACTTGAAAGATAATTCACTAGTTGTTGACCCGTTTTGCGGTAGTGGAACGACAATGATAACCGCAAATATGTTTCACCTGGATGCTGTCGGCTTTGATGCAAATCCGTTAATGACATATGTATCAAAAGTTAAAACTAATTGGGACATAAATATTGGCGAATTAGAGAAATGGATTAGAAACGTAGCGGAACAGTTTTTAAAAGGGGTACAGGAGTTATATATTAAACCCCTTAATAATGGCTTTTTAAGGGTAATGCCAAAAAAAGAATTAAATCAATGGTTAAGCCCCAGATTGCAACAAGAAGTGTTATTGTTAAAAGATATAATTCTACAAATCCCAGACTTAAAAACAAGAGAACTGTTTTTGTTGGCTATGTCGAAATCTTGCTTTGATGCCTCATATGTATCACTTTGCCCTGGAACAACCTTTTACCCTTTCAGGGAGAAAGAAGAATTTTGGGATTTATTCACGGATAAAATTATCAAAATGCACGATGATTTAAAGGCAATACAAGCCCACAACCATTATGGCAAAACCAAATTAATTACTGACACTTGTTTGAATGCCCAAAATTATCTTGAAGAGGAATCAATCAATTTTATTATTACTTCGCCACCCTATCCAAACGATCTAGAATATACCAGACAAACCCGCTTAGAACTTTATTTGCTTGATTTTGTCAGGGGAATGGATGACATCCAAAAGATTAAAAGAAAAATGGCGAAGGGTAGCACTAAACTTATTTTTAAAGAAAGCAATTCGGCGCGTTTTGTTGAAAAATTCGACGAAGTAAGTTACATATCAAACGAAGTTTATGAACAAACAAAAAGTAAAAATTGGGGGTTTGATTATCCCAGAATGGTTAGAGAGTATTTCGGTGACATGTATCTGTGCATGAAGGAATTTTATCCTTTAATGAAACATAATTCTCGTTTTCTATTGGTTGTAGGCGATCAAACCATAAAAGGTGTTATGATTCCAGTTTGTAATATTTTGATAAAGTTGGCCGAAGAAATTGGATATAATAATTGTCGTAAGAAACTTTTCAGGGTTAGAAGGAGCACAGGACACGACATACCATTACCAGAAGAAATAGTGATTCTTGAAAAATAATTGGTGATCATGGGAAACGTTCAATTAGAAGCATTTGGTGAATTATTTCAAAGCCAGAATTCAATAAATAGACTTCGCAACAATGATTTTGTATGTCCTTTTGATAACCGTATTGATATATGTAACAAACCAAATCGTGGTTCATTGAAATATGGAAATTGTAGTGCCCAGGTTGGTAAATCAAAACGAATAATATGTCCAAGAAGGTTTTACGAAAGCAATTATCAAATATTGAAAGAAACAAAGAATTTTCTCTGGCCAGACGATATAAATATTGATTGCTATGATGAACTGGGAATCAATATCAGAACTTCTAATGGCGATTCATTTCATTACGGGAACATAGATTGGGTTTTAGTGAATCGCCAGAATAGTTCAGATTTTTGCGGGATTGAGATTCAAACAGATTCCACAACCGGAACAGGTGCATTTAGAAAAGGTATTAAAGATCTATTAAATGGAAATTTAACAGACAATTATAAGTTTGGATTAAATACTCTTGCATCTTTCAAGGGTTTTTTACCACAATTCATTTTTAAGGGACAGCTATTTGATGATTGGAAAAGGCCTTATTGTGCAGTTATTCAAGATGAGTTATGGGAAAAATTCATTAAAAAGTTTAGAATTCGTTACAAAGAGATTACTACATATTCGACAGAGACATTCTTGTTTTTTGTTTACTCCTTGGAATATAACCCTACCGAAAACAAATACCACATTGGTAGTCATAAAATTTATGCAACGAGGTGGATTGATTTATTGTTCTCGTTTTCTGTTGAAAAGAAATTTTTGCTCGACTTAGATGACATTAAAAGACGTATTCAGAAAAAAATGAAAAGAAGACAACCAATTATCACGTTTTAGATTTATCGAAACAAATAGTTTAAATTTTCTAAAACAGCCAAGCAGATAGCATCTTTTAAAAAGCTAAATTCAAGAAAAAAAATTACCCTTTCCAAAAAGAGGCAAAAATCCTTGTTGGATGTTGCCTGCCTGCCCAGGTCTATGGGCGGGTAATCCACTGAAAATTCAATAACAACAAATCTGCCCCGACAAATAAACCAATAATTCCGTAAAACAACAATTGATTGGTTATTTGGTTAAAAATTACGAAGTTAGTAGTTAAGAAACCCCTTGTTAATGTATTGAAGAATGGGTTGGGTTCATGAGAAGGGAAGCTAAGATACTTCTAAAGAGAAGTGTTGATTCATTAGTCTTAGCAGTTGATCATTTCAACAGATCTTGGGATTGTGGGCGTAGAGAAGCGGTTCTCATTTTCTTGGACAGAGCATTTGAATTGTTGCTAAAGGCTGTACTTGTGCACCGCGGCGGTCGAATTAGAGCGCCAAAGGCCATGGAGATATTAGGCTTTGACAATTGTCTCCGTAAATGCTTGAGCGATTTGACAGTGAAGTGCCTGAACGAGGATGATGCACTTACAATTCAAACCATAAATAGTCTTCGTAATGCGGTCCAGCATTATATCCTTGATATATCAGAGCAGTTGCTTTCCCTCTACACGCAGGCAGGATTCACATTGTTTAGGAAATTACTAAAGGCGGTCTTCAATAAAGGTTTATTGGACTATTTTCCCGAAAGAATTTTTCCGGTATCCGCCTCTCTACCAGAGGACTTAGCGAGCCTATTCAATACTGATTTCTCTGAAATTAAAGAATTAGTAACTTCGGGTAGGGGAAGACGAATACAAGCTCGGGCAAAAATGCGTGCTTTTCTAATCATTGAGTCATCTTTTTCCGGTATACGATCGCAGCCCAGTGAGAATAAGTTGGGAAGGTTAATGAGGCGTATAAACGAAGGGAAGGCTTGGACAGATCTTTTCCCAGGAATTGCTACTTTAAAGATCGATTCTAGTGGAGAAGGTATTAATGTTTCTGTTAGTATTACTCAAAAAGAGGGAGAACAAATACATTTGGTTCCAGAAGGAATCCCAGGGTCAACCGTTGTAGCTATTAAACATGTAAATGAACTTGGCTTTTATTCGTTGGGGTTAAATCAGCTTGCTGAAAAATTGGGGATTTCTGCACCCAAGACAATTGCGTTAATTAAGTACCTTAACCTTCAAGAATCATCGGATTGCTGCAAGGAAATTCGTATTGGTAGTTCACGGTTTAAAAGATACAGCGCAAAGGCGTTGGATATGCTACAGAAAAGCCTATTAGACGTCAACATGCAGGAAGTTTGGCTGGAGTATGGACCACGTCGTTCGCCAAAGGATGGGTTAAGAAAGGAAAACAATTCAAATCTTTTCTTTCACGGCGGCCCCTAAATCGTTTTAGGATGAAAAAAGTATAAGCAATAAAAATTCAACGATTGTTTTTGGCGTTTAGATAAAAGTATTTTTTAATAATTAATCAAGAAAAGCTGAATATGTTTGCTATTTATCGGAAAGGGACCCTTGTAATATTTGGGAGGTTTGTATGGTAAAGTTATACGATAAAGACAATGAAATGGATTTTACAAAGGGGGTGAGATAATGCCTGTTAATGTCTGGATGATATGGATGACTTTTCCGATTACAAGAAAAAACAGAAGGAAAAACAAAAGATTAAAATGAAATGCCTGATCATCGCTGCCGGGCGAGGAAGCAGACTATCAACTAGGGGAGATTCAAAGCCCCTCATTCCTCTCCTGGGATTATCCCTTATCGAACGGGTGATATTAACCGCAAAAAAGAGCGGTCTTACTGATTTCTTTGTGGTGACAGGGTACAAAGGTAAAAAGGTAAGGCAACACCTTAACAGATTTAGCCAGAGCAGAAACATAAATATAACCCATATCATAAAAGAGGATTGGGAGAAGGGAAACGGCATATCTGTCCTTAAGGCAAAAGAATTATTAAATGAGAATTTTATTCTGTTGATGGGGGATCACGTCTTTGACGAATCAATACTGGTAAGACTAAAGAACGAAAGAATACTCGATGGCAAAGTTGTGCTGGCCGTAGATTATAACATTAAAACCAACAACCTCGTTGATGTCACCAAAGTTCTTGTCGAAGACAACAGGATTTTAGATATAGGAAAGAATATCAAGAAATACAACGCTTATGATACAGGAAATTTTCTTTGTTCTCCGGCAATATTCAGTGCCATCGAAGAAAGTTTGTCTAATGGTAACGATTCTCTTTCAAGTGGAATGGGGGTAATGGCTGAAAAAGGGAAGGTTAAAGCCATAGACATTAAAAATTCTTACTGGGTTGAGGTGAATACAAAGAACGATTGCAGAAAAGCCGCCAAGCTATTGTATGGTGAGTCAATAAAACCGGCCGGTCCAATTACTCGATATATCAATGCGACATTTGCCACCAGGATTTTTACACCCCTTCTTCTTAAAATATATAAAAAATTTACCCCCAATCAGGTCTCCATATTGAGTTTTGTTGTAGCTATTATAAGCAGCTTAAGTTTTGTTCTTAGTCATGCGATTACAGGAGGTTTATTGATACAACTATCAAGTATTTTGGACTATAGTGATGGGCAAATATCACGAATCAAGCATATGGAGTCCCGTTTTGGACATTTCATTGACACAACCCTTGACCGCTATGACGATGGTTTCATACTTTTAGGGATGTTTTATTACTCACTATCCCAAATAGGGAGTAAAGAGATACTGGGGATTTATTGGAGCCCTTTGATCATTAGTAGCATTTCCATATTAGCGATCATAGGGAACCTGATGGTCAGTTACACTTCCGCAACATCGGTGGTTAATTTTGGCTATGTATATAAAAGGAGATGGATTGCTGCTGGAAGAGGGAGAGACATTAGACTATTTCTACTTTTCGTCGGGGGAATAATGAGCTATTTTCATCCGATTTTTGTATTACTTGCCTTGTTTATTATGGCCTTACAAACCAATATAATTGTAATATGGCGAATTATTTTATCATGGAATTATTATAACAAAGAGGGTGCTTTCAGGATGATGAGAAGAATTAAAGCAATTATTTTTGATTTTGATGGAACAGTAGCAAATACAATGCCTTTCTTAACAGAGTTGGCTGTAAATCTTATTACTGAGAACTATAACATCTCAAAAGAAGATGCTGAAAGAAAGTATTTAGAGACGACCGGATTAGATTTTGCGAGCCAGTTGGGGACAATTTTTCCAGACAATCCCAGCAACCAGAAAGTGGCCGCTATCTTTGAGGAAAGTAAGTTAAGGGGTGTTTTCGACCATCCCCTCTTCCCCGATGTCATACCCACCCTGGACCATTTTAGAAAAAAGAAAATCAAGATGTTTGTTTGCAGCAGTACCAAACAAAGGATAATTACAAAATATGGCCAGTTAAACAAAATTGATGATTTGATGGATAACCTTTTTGGTTATGAACCCGGTTTCAAAAAGGGAGACCAGATTGATTTCATCCTTCAGCACTATAAATTGCGACCTGACGAAGTGGTTTTTGTGGCGGATTCTTTAAGAGATCATGGTTTTGCTGAAGAAAGAAAATTAAATTTTATCGGTATTTCTAAAATTTTTGAGAAAAAAGAGTTTCAGAATAAGGGGGCATTAAGCGTTAGTAGCCTGAATGATCTTAGGAAGCTTTTTGATACATCTTACAATTATCTCAAATATGTTGAAAAGGTAAGATGAGGCCGCAGAACTCCTTGTGGACATTTCCCGCCTACCAGCAACCCGATTGGGTCGGGTCATCCACCGAAAATTAAGTAATGTGGTTAGTCGAAACGTTTTTCATCTTTCAAAGACATGGATAAGGGGTCTAATATGAAAACACTTCTCGTTTATCCAGATTATCCGGACACTTTCTGGAGTTTTAAGTACGCATTAAAATTCATATTTAAAAAGGCCACTCACCCGCCCCTGGGGTTATTGACTGTGGCTGCGATGCTTCCTGAGGAGTGGGAGAAAAGACTTGTAGACATGAATGTATCAGCATTAACCGATAGAGACCTTGAATGGGCTGATTATGTGTTTATTAGTGCTATGTCTATCCAGAAACAATCGGTAAAAGAAATCATCACCAGGTGCAAGAAAATAGGCGTTAAGACTGTGGTTGGTGGTCCTCTTTTTACTACTGGACATGAAGATTTTGATGATGTAGATCATTTTGTGCTTAATGAGGCAGAAATTACGCTGCCGCCATTTTTAGAAGATTTGAGAAACGGTTGTGCTAAGCACATTTATACCTCTAAAGAATTACCGGACATAGAAAAGACGCCCATTCCGTCCTGGGGACTTATCAACATGAAAAGATATTTATCTATGAATATCCAGTATTCCCGGGGCTGTCCTTTTAATTGTGAATTCTGCGACATCAGGGTGCTTTATGGCGATAAGGTGCGAACGAAGGGAAAAGGCCAGATATTAGCCGAATTAGAAAACCTGTACTCCCAGGGCTGGCGGGGTGGAGTATTTTTTGTTGATGATAACTTTATAGGAAACAAGAGAAAGTTAAAAAAGGAGATTTTGCCCGCAACAATTGAATGGATGGAGAGAAAAAAACATCCCTTTGCTTTTAATACGGAGACATCCATAAATCTTTCCGACGATGATGAACTCATGCAATTGATGGTTAAGGCAGGATTTGATTCAGTATTTGTTGGTATTGAGACACCGAACGAGGAAAGTCTTGTAGAATGTAATAAGTTTCTGAACAGAAACCGTGATTTAGTAGCCTGCGTAAAGAAGATTCAGAGATTTGGTTTACAGGTACAAGGGGGATTCATTGTGGGTTTTGATAATGATCCCCTTTCAATTTTCGAAAGGCTTATTGCATTTATTAAGGAAAGTGGAATTGTCACCGCCATGGTTGGGTTATTAAATGCTCCTCGTGGCACAGGACTTTACCATCGTCTTGAAAAAGAGAATCGGTTGTTAAAAGATGTTACCGGTGACAATACAGACTGCTCAATTAATTTCATTCCAAAAATGAACTATGACACGCTTATTGATGGTTATAAAAAGATTCTCAATACAATTTATTCTTCAAAACATTACTACAAAAGAGTTAAGGGGTTTTTAAGAGAATATAAGCCGTTGCAAAAAAAGGGGTTTCGCTTTCATTTCAATCACATTGGAGCACTCTTCAAATCGGTATTATTTTTAGGGATAATAGGGAGAGAACGGTTTCAATACTGGAAACTTTTTTTCTGGTCTTTGTTCAGGCGCCCAAGACTTTTTCCATTGGCAATCACTTTTGCGATCTACGGATTCCATTTTCGAAAGGTTTTTGAGAATTACTGAAATTTAAAAGGGAGATCAGAATGAATATCTATGTGGGCAATTTGTCAACTGAGGTCACCGAAGAGGATTTGCAACAGGCCTTTGAGGCCTTCGGGCAGGTCACATCCGCCACCGTTATAAAGGACATGTTCAGCGGCGTATCAAGAGGGTTCGGATTCGTGGAGATGCCCGCCAAAGCGGAAGCCCAGTCCGCCATCACCGGCCTGAGCGGCAAAGATTTGAAGGGCCAAATACTTAACGTTAATGAGGCTCGCCCCCGATCCGAGGGCCGCCGGGGTAGAGGAGGACGAGGCGGGGGAAGAAAGGGTGGTGGGCGGCGCTTCTAATAAGCGAGATGAAACCCCATAAAGATTGTTGGTGTTGAGTGATTTGGACGAGAGAAGTATTGGTGATGAGTGTTGTTGCAAAACCACCCGTAGCCCCCTTTTATTAGTTAATGAAAACATTTTGTGAAGGGCCTGGTGAAAAAGATCAACGTACGACTCTTGTTGCCATCGGACTTACCCGCAATTCAAAAAGTCGCTTTGGAAACTTGGTCAGATACGTACGGCTCTTTCATCCCCGAAGAAGACATTTTAGAGGATCATAATAAACACTGCAACATAGAAGCACTCGGTAAACTTTATAAAAAGCGAGATGGGATGGTGGGCGAGGTAGATAATGAAGTTGTGGCTTATTCAACTTGTGGATTGAATGAAGAAATGAATCGATATCATATATATTCTCTATACATTTTGCCGGATTACCAAGGTCATGGGTTGGGTAAGAAACTACTAGGCCTGGCCTATGAAAAAGCCAAGGAATTGGGTTTTGATAGAGTTTGGTTAGGAGTTATGGAGAAGAACACCAAAACCCTGGAATGGTATCGGTCTCAAGGGTTTCAATTTGTGGAAGAAGAACCCTTCACCATGGGAAAAACCATTGTTAATTGTCTGAATGGCTACAAATTGATATCGTAGAGCATTTCAGCAAATTCCGTTTCCAACCATAAATTGTTCAAAGCCATACTGATATTTGTCTTAAGGGACTGTGATGCAACCCTGAAATTGCTGATTCGGAGTTTCAAATAAACCCGTCCATACATATCCGTCTGGATAAACGGGTAACTCCAACTGGCGGAGTTATCCCGAAACTTCGGGGTTTATTAGATTATATGTCCTATCTTGTCTAGGTGTTTACACTATGGTTAACAGATTCTTCTCAAAATGTCCCATTAATAACTCACGCTACTGACCATAAAATTACCTCCTTTCTAAAACGGTTTTGTTCGTTATATATACCCAAGAAAGAAAGCTTTATCGAACAGTGATTCACAACCCCATTAAAAGAAAATAGTAGGTCCCTAAAAAAGAACAATAACATAAAAGTGTAAACACCCCCTCAAGATAATACAGATTTATACAATAGATAGTTCTGCCACAGGGCTTTAAGGATAAAATCTCCCATCTCGAAATACTTGAATCATAAAAATGTGTGCCATTCAGCGAGAGAAGATTATTCCCATTAACATCGAGGAGGAGATGAAGGACTCCTACCTCGATTACTCCATGTCGGTGATCGTATCCCGGGCCCTGCCTGACGTGCGGGACGGATTAAAACCAGTCCACCGCCGGGTCCTCTACGGCATGAACGACATGGGGCTTCAACACAATAAGCCCTACAAGAAATCGGCCCGTATCGTGGGCGATGTGATGGGAAAATACCACCCCCACGGAGACGCCGCCATCTACGATACCATGGTGCGTATGGTGCAGGACTTTTCCCTCCGCTACCCCCTGGTGGACGGTCAGGGGAACTTCGGCTCCATTGATGGGGATGGAGCGGCGGCCATGCGGTATACCGAGGCCCGGATGGCCGAGATAGCCGAGGAGATACTGGCCGATATCGAAAAAGACACCGTGGGTTTTGTGCCCAACTACGACGATACCCTGAAGGAACCCTCTGTCCTACCCGCAAAGCTCCCCAACCTGCTGGTCAACGGGGCCTCGGGGATCGCCGTGGGGATGGCCACCAATATTCCACCCCATAACCTTTCCGAGATTGTGGATGGGATCGTTACCCTTATTGATAATCCCGATATTACAGCCGATGGGTTAATGAATTACATCATCGCCCCGGACTTCCCCACCGGGGGGATCATCTACGGTAAAAGGGGGGTGAGGGATGCCTATGAGACGGGAAGGGGACGGGTGGTCATCCGAGCCCGGGCCAGCGTGGAAGCGCTCAAAGGGGGGCGGGACCGGATCGTCATCTCCGAGGTTCCATATCAGGTTAACAAGGCCCGGTTGATCGAAAAGATCGCCGAACTGATCAAAGAAAAGGTCATCACTGGTGTGTCCGAAATCCGTGACGAATCGGATCGGGACGGCATGCGGGTGGTGATGGAGCTGAAGCGGGAGGGCGTACCCGAGGTCATCCTAAACCAGATCTACCAGCACACCCAGGCCCAGTCTACCTTCGGGGTGATCATGCTGGGGCTGATGGACGGCCAGCCCCGGGTGCTCAACCTGAAGGAGATGCTCCAGGCCTTTATTGACCACCGCCATGAGGTGGTCTTAAGACGGACGAAGTTTGACCTGGAGAAGGCCCGGGAACGGGCCCACATCCTGGAGGGGCTGAAGATCGCCGTTGACAACATAGACGAGATCGTGGCCCTGATCAAGGGGTCAAAGAATCCCGAGGAGGCCAGGGTGGGACTGATGGTGAGATTTAAGCTCTCAGAGGTTCAGGCCAGGGCTATCCTGGATATGAGGCTTCAACGCCTTACCGGTCTGGAAAGACGAAAACTAGTGGATGAACTTCGGGCCCTGAGTGAGCTCATAGTGGAGCTTTCCAACATACTGGAAAGCAAGGAGCTTCAATTGGGGATCATCAAGGACGAGTTGGCTGAGATGAAGGAGAAATACGGGGACGGTCGTCGAAGCGAGGTGGTGGAGACGACAGAGGAATTCTCCATTGAGGACATGATCGCCGAGGAGGACATGGTGATCACCATTTCCCACCGGGGTTTTATCAAGCGTTTCCCTGTCTCCGGCTTCCGCCGTCAGCAGAGGGGGGGGAAGGGTTCCACCGGGGCGGGCACCGTCGAGGAGGACTTCATCGAGCATATGTTCGTTGCCTCCACCCATCACTACATTCTCTTCTTCACCGACAAGGGCCGCTGCTACTGGCTCAAGGTTCATCAAATCCCCCAGGCGGGGAAGGCCTCTAAGGGTCGGGCCATAGTTAATTTATTGGAAAAACAGCCCGAAGAGAAGATAGCCGCCTTCGTGACGGTACGCGAGTTTAATCCCGAACTCTTCGTGGTGATGGCCACCCGCAGAGGAATAGTTAAAAAAACCCCCTTGGTGGATTACAGTCACCCCCGGCGAGGGGGAATCAATGCCATCACCATCAGGCCCGACGATCAGCTCATCGAGGCTCGGATTACGGACGGAACTAACGACATCATTCTGGGAACCCGGGGGGGGAAGGCCATCCGTTTCCATGAGAGCGACGTCAGGTCTATGGGACGGACCGCAGCCGGGGTTCAAGGGGTGAAAGTGTCGGGCGAGGACGCCGTGGTGGGGATGGTGATTATCAAGCGGGATTCCACCATACTGGTAGTGACCGAGAAGGGTTACGGCAAGCGCACCGGGGTGAAGGACTATCGCATCACCCACCGCGGGGGGAAGGGGATCATCACCATCAAGACCACCCCCAAGGTGGGCCGGATGGTGGCCATCAAGGAGGTGGTGGACGATGACGATTTGATGATCATCACCGCCGCAGGGATCCTCATCCGTCAGCATGTGGGCCGCATCAAGGTCATCGGCCGCAATACCCAGGGGGCGAGGCTGATCAATCTAAGGGAGGAAGATGAGATCGGGGATGTGGCCCGGGTGGTGAGGCAGGAGGAGATGGAAGAGGAGTCCCCCGAGGAATATGTAGGTTCGGAAGAAACGGAAACAGGAAAGACTTAGGTTTTTACTTTTATTACTTCAGCAAAAACAGAAAAACCAGTACCCTTTTAGGGCTGGTTTTTTGTTTGTTTAAAACAACAAGATCAATAGTCCCCAGTTTAAAATTTATATCCTGCCGAGAAGTAGACGATATCATTTTCTTCCCAAGATTTCCCCCCAAATAGCCT
>JADHWK010000060.1 GCA_016783505.1 Candidatus Zhuqueibacterota bacterium
TGGGCGATCTTAAGACAAAAAGGGAATCCATCCTTAAAATCCTTACCGGTCCTCCGGACTATAGAGCCGAATGGAATTTTCCCTTGAGAAGTCAATCCCCTGCTTATATCAGGGCGGAACTCAGAACAGAATGTGACGGCAAAACTTACTTCTGCCTGACAAATCCTATCTGGGTCAATCTCCCTTAAGTAGTCTTTTACAGGTAGCCAACTTTGCTGCTTCAAGGTTACATATTGAAGCATTATGTAACAAAAAACCAGCATCTTTTTAATGCTGGTTTTTACTTTTGTAGTTTTTAAATTTTTTAGTAATGTACCCCTAATATGTAAACGGAAAGAGTTTAGCTGTCGAAAAAAAGCGCGTGCTATTTTAAAGTAAGAATAATAATTAGTCAGCCAAAAATAGAAACTACCTTTTTTCCATACTTACATTAAATGTTCCAATATTTCTATTTCGCTAATCCTCTAATATCTTATCTTCTTCTGGAGTTCTTCCATAATAGTACGAAATTTTATCTCGCAATTCAGATCTTGCTTGAATGGATAGTTGTAAGCATTTTGAATCCAATGGGGCGTCTTTTGGTGTTATTATCTTTTCGCAATTTATTTTATAGGTATTTCTAAAATCTATCATATAATAGTTTGTTTCCATATTATCCCCTCGTTGCCTATGTACAGTATATCTTGGGAACATACTATGTTGTTCATAGATAAATACTTCAATGGAAGCGTAACCACGGCCTCCCATCAAACGTTTCTGTTTTTCTTCTGATGGAAATTTGTCCCAAACATAGGGGGAAACGGATTGTTGTGGTTCCATCTCTCGATTAATTCTTGTTAAATCTTCAGCAAAATAAGGATTATCAAAAAAGGAACTTAGCATTTCAATTAATGGAGATAGAGAAATGACCTTTTTACCTATTGAGCAACAAGGAGAAAGTACAACACAGTAAGTTGGTAAATTAATATCAATTTTATAGTTCTTAAGTAAATTTGGTCCTTTAATATTTGGTGCTGTAAAAATAAATCCCTTCAAAACATCTCCAAATCTAAATGCCTTATCCATTTCCTCCTGATAGAACATATCCACACCCATTATTCGCGATAGAATTCATCAACATCATGGTAACCTTTAGATGCTATTTTTTGTTTATATGATAAAAATTCCTTATTGACTCCAACTTCAATTATTCCAAGAAACTCATTGTTTGGAGTCAATTTTATCTTAATTTGGTATTTATCAAACGGATAAACGATTATATTATAATCATCAGGCTCACCATGACTACCTGTGCCTTGATTTTTTAGTTTATTGTAATCATAATCTATCTCTTGTAAATCCATTTTCAACTCTCCCTTCTTTGCCGCATATATTGATAAACTGGTTCTTTGATTGTTTTTTCGTACGCTTCCAATATTATTATATGTAAGTCGTCTGTAACTGTTAGGTAGTCTTCTGAAGTAATATGTTCCGCAAAACCATCAAAATCAAGAATCAATTTATATTCATCCTCAATTTTTCGTAGTGATTCGATATAACGCAAATAATATTCACCTTTTTTAATCACGGTTTTAAAGTCCATCTCCTTTGCTTCAGCCAGATTAAATCTATCAATAGGAAAAATTGAGTTATAGTATGTTCGGAATGTATCATTGTCTTTAGATGGAAGTGGACATTCATCGATATACCGTAAACCTATACGTTTAATGATTGGTACGGATGTAACTTCAAAAAAGGAATCCAATACAAACTTTATGATATCTCTAAACTTATCGGCACCCCCTAAATCATAAGTTTTATGATACTGTGAAGTTATATCCAGTGTGTCAGTTAATACGTTCAATTGAAAATTCTTATCAGATTTGAATTGCCATATTTTTTTACCCGCTTCCTTTTCTAAATCGCCTGAAATGTTCTCAAGTTTTACTTCAGGCCCTATATCTGCAAATAAAAGCTGCCTCCGAAATAGAAGAGTTGATTGTGGGAATTCTTTCATTATCTTCAACTGCAAGTCGCCTATTATTTTGCTTTCCATATAGAACAGATTAGGAAATCTAATCTGAAATATCACTTGTTTTACCGTTGGGTTAGGAAATACCTCGTTAATACTCATAGTTTAAAACCTCCTTTTTTGTTTTTCATCTACTTGTTCTATACCTTTCATATCTTCATTGCAGATAATTCGCCAACATAAAAGCTTTCGCTCACGATTGCGAATAACTTAAAGTGACTAAATTGGGTGCTTTATCACTTACGATGGGAAATAATCCGAACCTGTTTAGTTTATCTCGATAATAAAAGGGTAGCTCAGCAAAAGCCTAACTATATAATATATTGCAACATGCGGTACAACAATCATTACCTTTTTGTTTTATAAAATGGATATGAAATTTCGTTTTATAAGGTAAAGAATTAATTCAAAAATGTCAAGAAAAAAACGAAAGAAATCACCATGTAAAAACCGAAATTTTTTTATCAGACAGTTTAAAAAAGTCTGAAAGACTTTGTTGCTTCAACTATCACGATAATTCAATCTCCACAACTGCCGTTCCACCTTATTATCGCTGTAGTTGATAAGGAAGGATAAGTATATTCTTTTTATCCGAAATTATCACTTCTACCTCGTCATTTTCCATATCATCAAAATAATCTACCGAATCGTGGGTGGACCAGAACTCTTGGATTTCCACCTCGGTTATAAAGGTTGGGATTTTTGCCATGATTATTTTTTCGGTGGTGACCGTTTAGTCGGGCGCCTGACCGATGCGATAGTTCTCCAACAGGTCCGGCAACGTCGTCCGCATATTCAGGCATGTCTGTAAGGTGTAATTTCGATTTTGAACCCGTCGTCCCGATGCCGACGTTGAAACCGTCAGGTTGCCATGCTTTGAGCCAAATCCCCAAAACCTCTTTTTAATAACTCTATTACCTCCTGATGCCTCTGTTCACCTTCCTTATGGATCTCCAGAAGTGTTGCATGCATCTCCAGATTTGTTGCATGCATCTCTTTGATCAATTTCTTTGTTCCATTGAATACATATGCCACAACTCCTGACACTGATGCTACCGTTCCAAAGATAGTTATAAATGCAATGGTTAATTCACTCATTACTTCCTCCCTTTTTTATTTCGGCAATTATCCAATTAAAACACTATTTCAAAGCCACCTATTCTTCCATATCATCTACAACGGACCACTGACAACGGGCATTATTATCTTCTCGACTTAACCGGAGGTTTACTTTTTCCTGATGGCGGTTTCTTGTCCGTCTTGGGGGATGGTTTTTCAGCAGGCTTTTCCACCGGCTTCGGCGTGATCTTGCGCTTGATCTCCTCCCTTTTTGGCTTGGGCTTATACACTACCCCCTTGTTTTTAGCAGTGGATTTAATGGTCTCCCGCAGGATGAGGTCCAGGTTATTCTCTTTGGCAGTTCCCCGCTTTTTCGTCAAACCACTCAGTTTGTCCCGGGAGGAACGGACGTCGGTCTCCTCCACTACCCGGGTAGAAGGCTTGCTGGCGGGGTGTTTCTCCCCGGAAAAGGCCTTCGCCTTACTCAGAAAGAAATCATCGGAGGTCTTTTCGGCAACCCTATCTTCCTCAGCCGCAATGTAAACCCTATCACCCTCATAGTAGACGGGCTTCTCTTTCCCAGCATCGGTCAGGTAGACTTCACGGTAGGTCAGGAAGGCGAAGTTGCCGTTGGTCTTTCCCGAAACATACTTGTAAACATCCACACCCTCCTGGGAAATACCGCTGCAGGCGATGGTATGGATGCTGATGTGACGTTTGTTCGCCTCTTCCATCTCCTTACGATAATCATAATCGTCCCGGTAGTCCATATGGGGTGGGGCGTCCCCGATTAAAAAGGCGATCTTGCTCACCCCAGGCCTGAGATCCCAATCCATAGACCAGATGGCCTCATGGAGGGCCTCGTTAACACTTTCCGGGTCATCCCCCCCACCACTGGCAGCGATCCCGTTCAGGTGGTTGATAAAAGCCTGAACATCCTCAGTTAGGCGAAATTTTTTAACGATATAAGGGTCGCCACGGTCCTTGTAGTCCACCATGCCGTAGCGGACCACCGGGGGCGGGATTCCCTGGCGGATGTCGTCCACCATCGTCCGAATGCGCTCCTTCACGGCGCTGATCTCGTCCCCCATGGAGCCGGTGGAATCGAGGATGAACACCACATCTATGTGGGGGGATTGGGGTGAAGTCCCGGCTTCCGTAATCTCCACCCCCATAAGGTCGGCGATCAGGCGGGTGGTCAGTTGATCGACCATATCAAAGATCCCCTCAATCTTGCTCCCAAAGACCTTCTCAGCATGAATAATGGACCCGCTTTTTACCTCCAGAATGTGGGCATCTAACCGGACCTTCTTACCCCCGGTGGTTAGACTGCCCAAGATCAACAGATCAGCGCCGATCATCTCCCCTACCGAAAGGGCCTGATTGTCCTCAATCAGCCCCGTCTGTCCCAGCTCCAGTTCCTCCAGGGCTTTCCCCAGCCTCTCCCGCTCCACCACGTTGATCCCCGATACACCGGAGATGTCGGTGATGATCATCTCGGCGATCCCTTCCCCTAAATAGTCCAGCTCATCGGTAGCATGATTAATCTTGAAATTGAGAACCGCAACATTAGTCCCCCCCGCAAAGCCGATATTCAGGCGCAAGAGGAATAGCAGAGTCAGGGGAATAACCGCCCAAAATCTTGGTTTCATTTTGGACTCCAATTTTATTCTTTTATCCTATTTGCAACACTCTAATTTAATAAAATAATCGGAAATGTCAAGAGGGGTTTAAATAAAATCCTCATTTTATCTAATTCACCATCATTCAGGGACCTAACGGACTTGCGCTTCAGCAGCGAGTCTCCGATACATCTGTTCTAATCCTTTATCTCGTTTACCAATTGTCTTCATTGCTGGAACGGGCCGTCATTCCCGTCTGCTGCAGGCGCTTGTTATGCATAATATTATTTAAGAATTTCTATTAGAGATTCAGCGGATGATAAGGCTTTGTTGGCTTGTCCTTCCCCAATATCAATTAAGTTCTGATGAACCGCCTTGTTTCTCAGTGTAATCGATTCTAGCATATTATCGTAGACCATTTTATGCGTAGAATTCTCCTCATCAAGTAACTGAATTACTTCCACAGACATCAGGTAATGCAGATCGACCTTACTGGATAGTTCATTAATTTTAGTCTTTGATACACCGCGAGTTTCCCAGGCATTCTTCACAGAATTGATGATAACAGGTTCAATGGCTGTGATTACGTCAATTAGACAATTACGGTACTGTCCAAGTTCATACCAATATCTGGCAGAATTCATCGAAAGTCGTGTTGAGTTCAAATACTTATCATCAGCAAGTATGAGACGAAAATCGTTATGTGCTTTCAAGGGCAATGCATACTTCGCTTTTCTCATATCCAAATTCATATTTAGTCTGAACTTTTTTTCGTCGATGTTAGCCAGCCTCAGTACGCTTCTAAAGGGGAGATCTCTGAGTGTAGGCTTATAATATTCTCCAGAACAAATTCGATATTTCTCAATGAATTCATTTATCACACGCTTTATTCGTTTATAGAGTCTTTTCTCCTTTTTCTCCTGTTCATCTTTATCATCAAGAAATAATATTTCGTTCGAGGACCAAAAAATCTCTAGAATCGTTTTTCTAAAATGATCAGTATCATCACGAATATACTCCACATTTCTCCCAATAAAATTCTGAAGAAAATCGGAATGATCTCCTGAAAATGACGGAGTTAGGAGACCCAATGATGTTGGCTTACGATTTGGATCGTCTTCGTAATAATCAATATTGATGCTACCCTCTGCGTTTTGTGTCCAATAATTATATGTGACGATAGAATATTCCTTACCGTCTACTCTTATGCGGTATTCATCATTTTTTAAACGAAGAGAAAAAGGAAGATTAGTTGTCAGTGAATATCTGATCATCTGATTAAATCCTTTTATGCATAATAACGCCCGGCATCACCAGTGGGCAGGGGAAACGGGACTTAGTCAATGGTAATTAAATACCAAACTTGGAAAAAGTCTTTAAACGCCACAACCCTGCCCATCTGGTGCATGGCGTTGTTATGCCATCTTAATATCCCATATCGCAGAAACGTTTATAGAATCACAGTATTGGCACATAGTCAGATTCAGCGTCAGTAATGAGTTGAAAAACATGTTGCAATGCAACATCACTCTTAGAAGGATTCTCAAAAAGAAGACTGAGCAATAAGCTTGCACTGCTGGTCGCTAAACCCCCAATAAGGGAGGATATAGGTTCTCCGGTAGTTGCGAAAGTTCCAATGACCCCACCACCAAAACTTAGGCCAGCTGTTTTCACTTTTGACCCCAATGAGTGCTTTGATATCCTTTCCTTAAGATGGAAGGAGAGTTCTGGTATTTCTTTTTTTGCGATGCGCGAAAAAGAGTTTGGACTTCCAATGTCCACAGTATCCAATATCTTTTCTAACTCAGACCGCCACATGAAGAATGTATCGTTATCTTTATGTAAATCAGTTACTTCTCTCGCAGATAAATCGACTATGGAGGGTAAACGACAAGCTGACAGAACAAGATCTTGCCGGACACCAAATTTGAAAGGCTTGAATGCACGTCCTGCTACCAATCCTTTTGCGACATACAATGCTGCACCAAATAGACCTTGAAGCACAATTTCGTAACCCTGTTGATCACAATAGAGCAGTCTTGCATTAAAAAAACGCCTATTAAGATTATCCTTACCCCTTGCAATATCAAGAAGGCCACAAAATGCTTTAGCCTGTTCAACGGGTAGATTTTCGAGAACAATCTTCTCTGCTTCATCAAGTACGTGTAAGTGATTATCGTCAAGTTCACAGAGAGCGTCACATTCAGGAGTACGAGTTATTGGGACGCTATAGCCGCTCGGAAATGTCTCAATAAGGCCGGTATTTAACAAAGGACGCATTCGAGCCCAAAAACGAAGAGCATGTTTAAGAACGGTGTCACCCAATCTTCTTGAGGCTTGTGCGGAAGTAAGTTTCAAGGTGTTCGCCCATGCTGGAGCTTCATAAACTGATGATGTTAAAGGTTCAGAAACCGCTACCGCATCATAATACAAAAGATACTTAAATATAGCGTTACCGACTTCATGTAATGGCTTGTAGTAGTTTTGACCGCCTGCAAATTCATGAGAAAGCCAAGCACTCATATCACGTGTATTAAACATTTCAAGAAATGCTACTCTGCGATCATTATCTGAAGAAGTACTCTCATATTGTTCACCACTGCTTAAAATCAGGTCTCGAATATCGTCTATTTGGTTTGTGGAGACCTTATCAAATGTAATGTTTGGCGAGATTTTCTGATCGACTATTCTCTCTATCTCGCACAATTGCTTTTCCCACCAACATTTTTGTTTCATTGATATTAATCCTTAAGGCATAACGTGCCGCATAACCGGCTGGTAAAGTAGCGCAGCGGATTTACCAGTCCGAGTTAATGCGGTTGGTTAGGTTTTGAGATCGTTTATCCATTGATTAAGAGAAATGTAATCCCTCAATTGCATTTGGTGTTTCACTTCTTGTTGGAATTCTTTAGCGCCTCTAGTAAAGCTTGAAGTTGTAGCTATGATGCCAGCAGTAGCTTTTTCTAATTGGACAATGCCATATAAAGATCTTACAACATCAACTTGGACCTTGTTCGTCTTTGCGTACCTTTTACATTCCACAAGGAAAAGAAATCGACCAATCTCATCAGAACGAGCAGCGTATATATCAACACCACCATCTTTGGCTGGAGGTGTGAGGGTGATCTCATAACCAAGCTTATTAAGGAGTTCAGCCACCAGTCGTTCAAAATCCCTTGGGCTCAATGTGTACATTAGCTCTGGATTTTTCGTTACTTCACGGTAAAGCCTCTCCTCGAGATACTCAGACACCTCTACAATTGGTTTTGGCAGGGCAATAGATGGATCATATGGAACACCATCAGGGCCTATAATCCCTGGCTCTCTAAAAGGTTGAAGGTCTCTTATTAGCTCATTCCATGAAAGCAGACCTTCTCGAATCGTCGATGCACCCAACGATAGAAATAAAGGATGCCCTTTTACGTAATTGAAATATTTTTTTGCGGAATCTTCATTAATCAAGGCCAACCTTTTTCTCAAGAGCTCGTCCCATTCTGTATGAGAAAAACCCTCAAGACGAACATTTACACTACCTAGCATTTGAACAGGGAGCTGAGTTTGAGAAACAATTATACAGTTTAAATTTATGTTAGCTGAAAGTTCATGATTTAGTTGGTCAAATGCTTTTGGCTTTAGAAAGTGGGCCTCTTCTAAAACAAGCAAAGAGCGTTTTGTAGTGTCGAGTTTCCTTGTTTTGGGTAGATCATCTAAGACCGCACCCCAATGGGCATATGTAACCTCGATGCCCCCTGGAAAATCAGTTTCGTGCATACGCCAAAATTGATGAACAAGCGAGGTTTTGCCAATACCAACTCTTCCGGTCACAATCACAACCTGAATGGTATCACTGAGCAGAGATTTTTCAAGGATACCAAGCTCTTTTGCCCTACCCACAAAAGTACTTTCACTGGCTGGCACTGCCTCTGTTGCTGTAAGGTGTAAACGTTCAAATTGCATTGGTTTTCAAACCTAACGATTGCATAACCTGCGCGAAAGATTAAGGTCACGGAGCGTTGCACAACCACAGAGCTTCGAAGAATGCACCGAGCTCTGGAATCACGTTACAGCTTTCGCGTCAGGTTGATGCGATGTTAGGTACTCGTTATAGGATGCATTTTCTGAAAATTAATCCCAGCTTCATTCAATAAAGTATCACAACGCAACCATTTTAAAATCTACAATAGCTTTTTTGAAAGGTTCAATTAATTCGAATGGCAATGTTTTGTATGCCTGTCGATTGACCCAGAAAATGGGTTCTGCGCTCCATTTTTCTGCAAATAAAATCGCTGAGAGATTTTCTAACAATTGATGGTTAGTTTCATCCTCCAGACAATTATTGACTACGTGTTGGAAATCGGAATCACTTCGAGCGTCATGCGTACTGTACAAAACAACTACGTTGGTTTCACCCTCTATAAGTTGTTCAGTCTTGGTCTTCAATTTTGTCCAAATCTCCTTAAAGCCATAGGGAATCTCTGAAAGTACAGTCCGGTTTTGTTTGAAGAACAAGTCGTTGTACAATTCCTCATCTGTTCGCAATCGTGTAAATTCTATATAGATATATTCGTTTTCAAAGTCTAGTTGATAATCAGGCCCTTTAGTTTTCACCGTCGGATAAAAAGTTAGTTTTCGAATCCCTTCGATTTGTCTCATAAGCCCAACCGCAAACTTCCCTTCAAAAAATAAATCCTCGAATTGTAAAGAATCACCAACATTAGCACGAAGCTTCTTTTGAAAAAGGTGTAGGTTGTTTACTTCCAATCCTTCGAGCTGCTCGGTTAATTGTCTCAGGCCATGTTCATGAGCAATGACGAAAATTGCTTTCTGTCTAAGATTTGCTGGTAAATCACAAAATTTACTTAAGAGTTTGATATTGGATTTAATCTCTGTTAGACTTGAAACGAATTCTTTATAATTTGATTTGGATTGAAGTTCATCGATCAATATTTCCTGTTTTTGAGAATCACATAAAAGAGAGCCTAGCCATATCTCTGGTTTTTCTGAATCAAAGTCAGTCAAGATTGAACGGACATCCGAAAAATTTCGGTACAATTGTAAATTGTTAAGAAGGATAAATAGGTTGCGAAGTTCATCTCCCTTTGATTTTTTGATTGATTTCTTGAATCTTCCAAATGTTACATTATGGTGATCCATTCAAATCTATTCTCCTTAAAGAATCAATCCATAAGTTATCGTACCTAACCTAGGTTTCGGTGTACTAATACAAAACGCAAACACGGCAAATCTGGCCGTATAAACTCAGATAAGAATTACCAGAAATGAGCAATTAATTAACTATAAAATAAATAGCTAAGCTAAGGCGGTCTCTACACCTTCTCAAGTTTATACGGCTTAAAAATGGCATATAAATCCCCAAGATTTTCTTTCGAAATCAATTATTAATCAGGCTGATTCTATTTATTATACGTCAAAATGAGGCATGTAAACCTAAGAGAAATGTTTGTGATAATATAATTCAAGATATATAAAAAAATTGAATAGACTATAATTTCACATTGTAAAGGCTTTAATTGTCCCGCAGAGGCCGGAGCCCCTACGTGACAGTAAAATTAGTTTGCTTGATCTACTTTCTTATATCAAGAAAAATTTAAATCCTCATTTTGTCTAATTTATCATCATCAAGGGGCCTAACGTTAAATCGTTCACTCCCTTCCGGGCCATCCCCTTTTACCAAAATTGAGGACTGGTCCTTATCTTTACTGTAGCGGGCGGCGATAGAGGCTGCTGTTTTCTTTAATTCGTCATTGACGGGGCCAAAAAGCAATACCAGTCCCCCTGGATGTTCGACTGTCTGAAAAGCCCAACAGTTGTCCTGATACCTTTCCAAGAACAGGTTTTCCTTTTCATTCCGACCCACTATCACCTTTGCCGCCGGGCTCAGCCGAAAATGTCGTCCCACAGCCAAAAGATAAACCTCCTCCTGGGTAAGCACTTTTGCCTCCCGGTGATCCAGAAGGTCCCGGAACCGGGCGGCGTAGTGCTCATCGGTGAGGAAGCAGCACCCTCCCGCCGGCTGGGGGAAATCGGTAAGGCCAAATTTTTGGGCCAGTTCGATCTGTCTCTTACGGGATCGTCCCTGTATGTCGTAGAGTCCATCTGGGTCAATCCAGCCTTCCTTCTCCGGAATCGTAGGCCTAAGCAATTTAGCCGACAGGGGCCGCAACAGATATCCCCTAAGACCGGCTTCCCTTTCGATGGTGTTCATCACGTCCCGGCGCTGTGACATGGGCCGCTGGCCCAGCACCTCACCGGTAAAGACAAAGGAGGCTCCCTCAAGCTCCATTCGCCTTTTCGCCTCCCGTAACATGTGAATGCGGCAGTCAATGCAGGGGTTCATCTGCGAGCCGTAGCCGTGCCGGGGATGGGTCACCATCTTCAGGTAGTCTTCTGAGATGTCCACGATGTCCACTTCAACGCCCAGGTCCCTTCCGGCCCTCAAGGCCTCGTGTCGAACGGGCTGGTCCTTTTGTCCGGCAAAAACCTTCTTCAACCCGACGATACAGAAACCGGTATAGAAGTGGACACCTTTAACATCAACACCCTGATTGAGGAGGACCCTGGCCGCCAGGGTGCTGTCAAGACCCCCGGACAAAAGACCGATGGCTTTGATTTTTTTAGCCAATTATCAATTCAAACGAAAAAGGCGAATTTTGTGACCCGGCCACGATGGTATGTTCCCCGGGGTCCAAAATGACCTTGGTATCCGGAAGATTAGCCCCGATTGGCTGCCCATCAACGATGGTCCCCAGGCGGCTCCCCCGATCGAGGATGAGGACCTGCCCGGCTGTCTGGTTGATGGAAAAATGGTTGCGGGAGACATTGAAGGGAGCCCCGTCTTCGAGATGAAGATCATTGTATGATAGCACATCGGTGTACAAATCGTGACTCTCCCGTCCGATCATAAAGGGAAATTTTGTAATCACCATTTTTTGCCCCTTCAGGGCCCTCTTGGCCTCTTCGGAGAGACCAGCCAACACGACTCGGATTGGCTTTTCAACCGGTGCTTCTTCAGGAACCGGCTCCGCACGACTGACTACCAGCTCATTCATCTGGCGTAGCCGTTCGAACAGAACCTTCATAATGGGCATCAGCACTGCGGGGTCTTTACTAAAGCATTCATTAAATTTTTCCCGGTCAAACACATCAAGTTCTACGTCCTCCAGAGCGGTGACAGTGGCCGAGCGGGGACGGTCTTCAAACAGCCCCTGATCCCCGAAGATCCCGTCCTTACCTATTTCCGCCAGAACCACCTTCTTCCCATCCTTTCGCTTGGACACCTCAACCCGCCCCGAACGGATAATATACGCCGAGGTCCCGTAGGATTCCTCCTCAATGATCACATCCCCTTTTTTGAATCGAAGGACATCAATCATGGCATTCTCCTTTCCATAAGGTTCAATCGTATTCCTTCCATTTAATGGTATAGAAATAGTTTGATTCACCGGGATATTTATTTTGGGAGATAAAGCATTTAAAATCATCATATTCATTCGGCCGAATGCAGGTATCGGTGATGACACCGCTCCGGAAGGTATGCCGCGTCCCGTCAACGTAAGCCGAGTCAATCCCCACCGTTTCAGCTTTAGCATTCAGAAAGTTGAATTTAATCTGCACGAAATCAGCCCGCCTGGATCCCTTGTTTTTTATCTTACCCACCAGCACCCTCTTCCCCGTATCAGGATCCCTCCTCGCCAGAATCTTGCCCAGCAGGATGCACTTGGCGGCCCTCTTTACCCGGTCCACCTCCTTGATCTGAATCCACTTCAGGTTCAGAATACCGATGTCCGTTTCCACGATTACGCTGCGCTTGTCCCGGCGCAAAATGTCCCCGAATACCATTGTCCCGTTGACCAAGGTTATCCGGTCAATTTCCTCTGGGGACTCGATAATGGGACCCGTTGACGCCGGCCTGGGGATAAGCCTTCCTAAGCCCTTCCGCTCGGACGCTTTTAAGGCCTCAATTTCCGATTTTAATTGCTCAATTTCCCGGGTGAGGGAATCTAATTTTGAAGAAACAAGGGAGTCAGAATCCCCCTGGCACCAGCCCCATTCGGGAAATGATAAGACAAAAATTCCCAGGGAAAGCATGAAATAACAGCTTAGCCATCTTTTCATACCCATTTTTCGTTCCTCAATGTCTTGACAATTCTACTCTGTTTTTCGGCTCATCGCCTCTTGAACCCCGGCCACCGTCTGCCTCAGGGCCTCCAGGCCCCGATCTCCCCCAATTTTAATTACGCTCTCCTCGACCACGTTGTAGAAAATGTAATTCCTAGGATCCTTCATTAACTCCAGAAGTCCCTGTAGGGCCACCTCGTTACCGATCATTCCCAGGGTTTCCATGGCCACCAGCCTCACGGACAGATCCTTACGTTCATCCTGGGCCAGTTCTACCAGAACCGGCACTGCCCGGGGGTCCCCCATTTTCTCGAGGGCCTCAATGATCCGCTGCTCGAGGAGCAAGAATTCCTCGCGGGTGTGGATTAAGGCCTCCATCAGGATCA
>JADHWK010000061.1 GCA_016783505.1 Candidatus Zhuqueibacterota bacterium
GTTCGATGTTCATATTTTAAAGTTCGACGTTAATCTTTCCGCCAATAGATCCGCCAATAGATCTTGACTAATTAGCTGAATTCAGCTAATTTTCTCTAAATCTTCAAAATGAGGATGAATGCTGGTACCGAATGTCCTCCACCAACAACGTTTTTCCTCCCCCTCCCTTACCCTCCCCCTTGAGGGGGAGGGCAGGGTGGGGGTGATAACTGGAGGGTGCGCACATGTCACCGAAGAAGACGCAAAAAGAGATAGATAGGCAGGATCAGATCATTGCCGAGGCTCGGCGTAACCAAGAACTTCGGGAGAAGACCTATCGGGAGCGAGCGCTCAAGATTTTCCCTGCAATCTGTGCGCGGTGCGGGCGTGAATTCATAGGCAAAAGACTTCGTGAGCTCACGGTCCATCACAAGGATCACAATCACGATAATAATCCGCCTGACGGAAGCAACTGGGAGTTGCTATGTATTTACTGTCACGATAATGAGCATTCGCGATATCTGGATGCGGAATGGTATGAACCGGCGACACCGGGCGCCGAGCAAGAGCCAACTTCTACCTATAAGCCCTTCGCTGGCCTCGAGGCCTTATTGAAGGACAAAAAGTAGCTGATCAATATTATTTCTCCCTTAGTACAATGTGGAAGGAAATCTCGACTCGGGGAAACGAGACTTTCTGAATTAAAGGTTAACATGATGGGCTCGTAAAAAACCGAAAAACACCATTTTTTGTCATTCCGTCCCGGATCGTGGTCCGGGATGACGACCAAGCCGGAATCCAGTTTTTCAATTGATTACAAAGTTTCTGGACTCCGGTTTTCACCGGAGTGACGACTTTTTCCGAAACCGTCAACTTTAACAAAGATACATATCTTCTTGGGTTTTAACTTGATAATTCTCTATAATCCTCCCCCTTGACGGGGGAGGTTAGGTGGGGGTGGTAAAATATTTGTTCACCCTCCCCTATATCCCCTCCTCTCCGAGGCGTAGGCTCTACCCTCCGGCCTGTAAGCCTCTCCGAGCTGTATGCTCTACGAGCAGGAAGCCTACGGGCTGGAAGCGGAGCCAGAGGCCATCAAGGGAGGGGCAGTTGATATTGGATAACCTGTCCCGCTGCTTTAGCGGGACTGCAGGAAGGTTCATTGAATTATGAAAGAACGATGGTCAAAACCGAATGGATACCGCCAGGTCCTATCCATCAGCCTCCCTCTGGTGGCTTCCATGGGCTCGATAACTCTGATGCAATTCACCGATCGGATTTTTCTGGCAAATTACTCTGTCGACGCAATTTCAGCCGCACTACCGGCAGGCATCGTCTGTTTCACCTTCATCGCCTTTTTTATGGGTGTTGCCAGTTATACAAATGCCTTTGTGGCGCAATATACCGGGGCTCAAGCCCTCAACCGGGTGGGCGCCGCCATCTGGCAGGGTATATATTTCTCCCTTTTGTCCGCCGTTCTGCTGGCCTTGCTCTACTTCATCGCCGACATCCTGTTCGACCTCATCGGCCACTCGCCTCCCATACGGTCACTGGAGGTGACCTATTTCAAAATCCTCACCTTAGGAGCTGGATTGGTCGTGCTGAGCTCGGCAATGGCCGCTTTTTACACGGGTCGTGGGCTGACCTGGACGGTGATGCTGGTCCACATGGCGGGTACGGCGATCAACATCCCTTTGGACTTCTGCCTGATCAACGGCTTTGGTCCTTTTCCAGAACTCGGTATTGTGGGGGCGGGCATAGCCACGGTAACAGCCTACTGTATCATCGTGGCTATTCTGAGCATCCTGATTTTCAGGCGTGCCAATCGAGAAAAGTTCGGCACCTGGAAAAACAGGGCCTTCGATAAGAAGCTGTTCCGAAGACTGATGCGGTATGGTTTGCCCAGCGGTATCCAGTTCTTTCTGGAGATTTTTGGGTTTACCTTCTTTATCCAGATGTTAGGACGGCTGGGCGATCTGGAATTGGCCACCTCCAACATTGTACTCTCAATCGAGACGTTAGCGTTTCTTCCCATGGTCGGCTTTCATATCGGTAATGCTACACTTGTTGGCCAGGCAATTGGAAGAGGTCAACCTGAAGCTGGGGTATATTCGACCACGAGCGCGCTGCACATAACCTTAGCCTATATGTTGTTGTTGGCGGCTATATTCGTCATTGTGCCAGAACCACTTCTTTATCTTTTCAAGGGCAATCACTATGACTCTACACACTATGCCGAAATCATGGATTTAGGTGTGATACTGATGCGGTTTGTGGCCGTATTCTGCTTTTTTGATGCCCTTAACCTTATTTACTCAGGGGCCATTAAGGGGGCGGGCGACACCCGGTTCATCATGTGGACCATCGCGGCGCTCTCCATCGGGGTGATGATCGCTCCGGTCTACGTCGCCATAGAGTTACTCGGCGCCGGGCTCTATACGGCCTGGACCATAGCTACGCTCTACGTCTGTGCACTGGGTATAGCCTTTATGCTGCGCTACCGCCAGGGCAAGTGGAAGAAAATGCGGGTCATCGAGGATCAGCCGATTGTGGCCCAGGCCAGAGGCATAGGTGCAGAAGTTTTGGGTGGAGGATTAAAAAGCTCCAATTAGCATTTTTTCATTATCAGAACTCACCCTCCTCCAAATGAGATATCTGGCAAGCTATCACTGAATCTTGGTCATTTTAAACTCAGTTGGGCCCTGTCATCAATTCTAACCCGCAAATCTAGACATATCCCTTTCATCTCCCCTATCACAACGACCTGAATGATATAGTCTTAGACATCTCCGGACCAGCTTAACCAATGTGGAATGTGGTTTATTGGATTCTGAGCAGGTTGGTGAGGAATAGATTGGAGAAGGTAAAATCGATCTGAGATGATTATCAAATATTTTTCAATTTATTTCGTCAAAATATGACGAAGTTTGCTTTTAATCTCAAATAGTTGAGCTGATCCCAAAATAATTATTTCATATTTTTTCATTAAGTGTTAGGATAAATAATTCATATTATTTCCCCTTAAAATATGGTCATAAACAGTTTTAAAGGCAAAAATGAATAGCATAGCTGATGAATTAAATATTGAGAATGAATTTTATTTCCAATGGCATATCACGGAAAAATGCAATCTTAGGTGTAAACACTGTTATCACTCCAATTATACCTCTGCTAATGAATTGAATTTAAATGAATTAATTCTTATTGCCGATAAGATTAACTCCACGCTAAGGAAATGGAACAAGGACGGTACGCTTTCCATTACCGGGGGAGAGCCTTTTATGGTTATGGACAAGCTCTTTCCCCTTTTGCAGCACATTAATTCCCTCGAAACCATCAGCCATTTCGATCTCTTAACTAATGGATCTCTATTTAATGAAGGCATTCTGTCGGAGCTAAAGAAATTTAAAAAATTGAGACGGGTTCAAGTCTCTTTGGAGGCGGGAAATCAGAAACTGAATGACCAAATAAGAGGCAATGGTAGTTTTGGAAAAACTTTATCTGCAATTAGGCTGTTGAAACAGAATGGTTTTCAAGTTGCAGTGATGATGACCCTCAGTCATATGAATAAAAAAGAAGTTGAGCCGCTTATTGAGCTTCTTAAAAAAGAGGGAGTTAATACCTTTTCTGCCGAACGATTTATTCCCGAGGGGGCTGGAGCCGATCTTAAAGACGAGTTTCTTACCGCCGACGAGGTAAAGGAAGTATTTCAAAAGATCTATTCCGTGGCAATGAAAGAGGATAAAATAAGGATTTTATTATACCGGCCTCTATTTGCCCTCCTTAACGGTAATGATCCAACTGTGGGTGCCTTGTGCTCAGTCGGTAATAATGCTCTCACTATCATGCATGACGGGACTATTTACCCTTGCCGGCGACTACCTATCCCCATCGGAAACGCCCTAACCGACAACTTTTACAAGGTGTGGTACACATCCGAGGTTTTGTGGAATGTCAGAAACCTGAAAAATATTAAAGGAAAATGCACTGACTGTGATCTTATACCGGTATGCCGGGGCTGCCGTGCCATGGCCTATGCCCTAACCGGCGATTACCTTGCTGAGGATCCACAATGCTGGAGATAAAACAGAACGATACTTTTGTATTAGAAGAAAATATCTTTCTTCAAAAGATTAGCGAACTTGGAAAATACTGGGTTTTTAATATTGATACAGGTGAACATTATACGCTTAACGAGACTTCTTATTGGATATTGGAACAGATAGCTGAGAATTTACCGGCAAAAAATATTTTAAAGGATTTTCTGGAAAACTTTGATGTGGACGAAAATCAGGCCAAGGTTGATTTTGGAGAAATATTAACTGGCTTCCTAAAGGAAGGGATTATCAAAAGGAGGGTGAAAGATGAAAAAATATAAAAAAAGAGCTTATGAAAAACCCATCCTAAAAAAAGAAAATACTATGAATTTTCCAATTGAGATTATCAACTCTTCAGGCAAGAGGATCGTTTGCAGGCAGTGTTCCGGTTGTCATGGCTGTAGATGATCATGAATTCTTACTTCTATTGAAATGTAGGGCTTATAAAAAATGAAGGACTGCCAAAATTTTCAAATCCAAGGCAAACGCCGAACTTGCAATATATGGCTGTACCCTGAAGATAATCTTCAACTAAAAAATCTCAACATTGATCCCTTTGACATCATTATCTGTGACGGCCCCTATGGCATTTTGGAAACGGAATGCGAGTGGGATGATTTTGACCTGAATAGCAAAAATGGCCGTGAAAAATTCCGACAATACTACAGAAACCTCTTTGACGCCTGCCTGAAGCACCTAAAAAAAACCGGTTCTATCTTCATCTTCAATTATCCCGAAGGTGCCAGTCTTATCAAATCAGTGCTCGACGAGGAATACCCGGTTCATTTCAGACGCTGGATCACCTGGGTCTACGATAATCATTTTGACTTTGACCGCGGCGCCAATTTCCGACGCTCCCATGAGACAATTCTCTACTACACAAAGGAACCCGATGGCTTCATCTTTAAAGGAGCAGATATTCCAGATGTTTTCTTACATCCCATCATTAAAATTAGATCCAATTCTTTCAAAGACGGTGAAAAGCCTCTACCGGTCATCAGGGACCTATTAAATGCCACATTTGTCCCTGAAGGAAGGTTGCTCAGCTTGTTCACCGGCTCAGGAACTGACATAGTGGCTGCTTTGGAGTACGATATGGATGTGGTGGGTTTCGAATTCAATGTGTCCAATTTCAATATGTTAGTTGAACGAATTAAAAATTAAAAGGTTCTTAGTTCCAATGCCTATAAACTCCCAAAAGTATGAGGAGGGAACATAACCATGATGTGTAGGAAAAAAGAAGAGCTTTTTGCTTTTGAAAGTGCATCTATTGAACTCGATATTGCAATTGATGAGCAAGACGAAAAAAAGTGTAATCGCATTGTTTCCATTCAGAAAGGAGATATTGCTGCTATTAAAGACGCAAAGAACCCAAAACGATTTCGGGAAGCATTAATCAGAAAAGAAGGCCTACTTCCAATAAATGTTAATGGAAAGAAGTGTTCCATTGATTTTTGGCATGTTTATTTCCTTGCCAAAAGAATTCGTGGAATACTTCAGAATGAAAATACTGACAGCCAATCAAAAAAACTTGACTGGGTTGTAGATATATTAATCAGGGAAGCTACATCTAAAATCCCCGATGATGAACAGTTTCAATACCTTCTGCTTATGCTTGAATTGGCTGCATGTACTATGGGCGAACAATCCCTGGGCTATGCTGAAAAGGCTCGAATAATTCTTGATGACATTAAAAAAAATACGCCCCCCTTTCTTGCCAATTGGAGTGATGAAGCCTATGAGGCTCTCATTCACTATAACCAAGGTGTTGCCAAACAACACATGGCTTTGCACGATAAGGCACTGAATGAGTATGACCAATCTATTAAAAAAATTCATAAAGTTAAAAATCTTATAGATAAATCATGGTTAACCTACGTATACCATCCCGCAATCCTCCAGAAAGCGGAGGTTCTTATCAAGATGCAGTTTTCTTATAATGCACTGACGGCGCTAAAAAAAATAGATAATGATAGTTCAAGTATTTTTCATCGACGACGACGCGAACTTCTCAAATTAACATGCTATATTGATCTATCAGATTGGGACCGATTTGATTCACACTGGAAAGACACGATAGACTGTGAAAAGAAACAATCTGTTTTTTGTGAAAACAGCAATTCCATTTTTCAAACACCCATTCCCCGACAAAAGGATATTTTAAATTATCTGGACGCTAAAAAACCTCAACGATCCGTTAACAGAATCCCTTTTTCTTTGAGTTCTCAATATAACGCCCATGTACTGGATCGCGCGAAAGAACAATTAGCGCAGAAAGTTAAAGACATTGAAAATGAAAAAAATGTAGAAAAGAAGGGTAAGAAAATTAGAGAAATAAAGGATTATAAAATCTTTTCATTTCTTAAAGACTACATTAAGCAATGTGAGCATAATAGATTTGAGAAGCTGACGCTCGAAGAAGCGATCCTGGATTATATTGAAATCGTTGGTAGGCTGATTACGAAAGATAAGGGATTTACAAAATCTCCAGATGATTCCTGTAGAGATGGACTAGAGGAATTAGTAAGTATTTTAAAAAACAATTCATTTATAAATGAGATAGATTCATTAGACAAGCCATTGGTGCAAAGTGAAACAGTTCAAAAAGCAAGAAAAGTTTCAGAAGAGATCAATGATTCATTCCTGAAGAAATGGTTCTGCGAAAAAGAAGATGGATTTGATGATTCACTTCCCGAGGACGTAAAAATATTTTTTAACTTTGAGAAAGAACTTATCGAAAAACTGATATTCTTGGAGAAACGGACAGATTTACTGCAAAGGATGTATGATAAAAGATCTTTGCAAGAGCGCGAAATGCTTCTCTCTACAATTTCTAAAAATAAATTTTGTACGAAAAATATTGAAGAATTAAAAACAAAGCTGATAATTTATAAAGATGCTAAAATTCATGATAACCAAACTAATTGCCTTCAAGAAATTATAAAAGCCATAGACGGCAAACATCCCATTGCCAAGGATTTATTTACGTTGAAGTTCGGAGACTATGATAATGTTTTGAAACGGGAGGAACGAAAGTTTCAGAAACACACTACGGGGCGAAGCATCCAACCTCTGCCGGTAAGAGAAGAAAGTAAAAAAGAAAAGTCGCCAAGTGTCAATTATGTGGGGCTGCGTCGCTGGAACTCCTACACTCCGGAGCTTTCATTTTCCGTGGGTGGAGGCCACTTTGTGTTCCTGTCGGAGGGGGAAAAAAACAATAAGGGTAAAGTCGGTATTGGCATAGCTGTGGACCCAGGTTTTGATTTCATACGCAATTTTTTTCGCCAAGGTTTTACGCTTACCGATATTGATGTCATTCTTCTTACCCATGGTCATCCTGATCACATAAGGGATTTCCCCGCCGTCGTTGAATTGTTGCATGAAAATAAAAAACGCGGAAACGGCCAGGAAAAGAAAATATATGCCGTTATGAGCCTTGGCTGTTATGAAAGGCTCGATGATTATATTGTAAGGGATCCTTTTAAACTCCTCTTTTATGATACCATCATCGTAGACATTGATCAGGGAAGAGAAAATATACAAGACAAAGAGATATGTTTCACATACGACTCGGGAAATAAGGATCATCAAGTAAAACTGATACCTCCTCAGCCAGACTCGCCCCCAAACGGGGGCAAGAAAATTAGCATACAGTATTTCCCAGCATTCCATACTGACCACAGCGAATCAGATAGCTATGGTTACATCATAAAATTAAAGGGCGGTGATGTATCAATCGGATTTACGGGCGACTCAAAGTGGTTTTATGGATACGCCAAAAAATTTGAGAAATGTGACATGATCTGCTCGCATATCGGATCAATAGCAGAGCCCAAAAAGGATAAGCGACTCAAGGACTATACGACGGTTGGCAAGGTCGAAAGGCTCATGAGGACGAAAGGCCACCCCTATCTGTTCGGAGAAATTCTCTTTTGGCAGGATTGGCTGAAAATATTCAAAGAGAACGGGAAAAAGACCTTAATGCTCATGTCAGAATTTGGCGAGGAGATGAAGGGGAAAATCCGGTTCGATCTGGCACAGAGGTTTAATATGCCAGCAAATGGAGGATGTTGTTGGACCGGTTTCGAGCCAGAGCCAAAGAGCGATTGGAACTGTAAGTATTATGAGCATTGCAAAGAAGGGGCAAAAAACATGATGGTCATTCCCGTCGACGTGGGGCTTCGAATCAGCATTCCCCTCGGAAAAGGAGATGGTCAAAATGAGCAGAGTAACGGTTCTCATCCCCATAGGATACATTGTGTTGTGTGTGACGATTTTGTCGCCCCCGATGAGATCGATTATGAGGTATACAGCCACGAAGAAGCAATTTTCTATATCTGCAAAACTTGTCTCCGTTCTACATCCTTTGATGTAAGGCACTCGATATATCAAAAGTATCATGAGAATGGCCGTGAGATAGAGAAAGATGACTTATAGAGAACCCAATCTGGCCGCTGCCGCTATCGGGCTTATTCGCGCAGTTAATGATTCTCTTGAACTTGGGAGAAGGGCAATCCCCTCTTATGTTTTGAGCTATGAAGGTCTAACTTCATCTCTTGTAGCTGATGAAGAACTCCGCCAAACTCAGAAGGATGATGGGGGCTGGAATAATGTTCGTGACACGGCACTGCTTGCGGCACTATGTCACCTTCGCAGATCACTCCAGGACTGTTACCAGTCTGCTCTTTCCTGGCTTACAGAAGTCCGAAAAGACAATGGGGAGTGGGGTTTAACTGAACGTGATACGAGCCGCATCCCAGTTACTGGGCTTTTGCTTTATCTCCTCCCCGAACTTTCCGACCAAAAGGTGGTAAACTGGCTCAAAAATGAATGGAGGAAGGATTTTGAGGGTGCCACCAGACTTACTTACAAGGGGGCCTTCTTCTTGTTAGGATTGTCCGCGTCAAGGGTAGCCATTGATGATTGCCCGTTGATTGAGGAAACTTACTCTTTCCTGCATGCTGAACAAAACCAAGACGGCGGGTTTGGGCCTTGGAAGGACCATCCCATTGGGAGTGAACCCTGGTCAACCGGAATTGTGCTGCTCGGTTTGGTTTCTTATCCTGATCTGACAGATCGAAGCGTTATAGAAAGGGCCGTCAACTGGCTGGCTGAGAATCAATTGCCCAATGGCTTGTGGGCCTATCACTATATTGAAGAAGGCTCTGCCTATGCATACTGGGGATTGGTGGAAGCATTAAAATATTTATCGAAAGAGTCAAACTGATGTGTGGAATTTGTGGAATATATAACGAAAAGAACTTAAGCACAGTAACCGCCATGCTTGAATCTATTCACCATCGTGGGCCTGACTCTTTTAGGACTATGCTATTTGGAAAACACTCTCTGGGAGAATGCGGGCTAAATATTGTTAGAAGTAAAGACGATACGTTACCTTTGATAGATGAGGAAAATGAGATAGCCCTGCTTTTTAATGGGGAGATTTACAATTATCAAGAGATCAAAGATGAACTAGTAAAGGAAGGATATATTTTCACTTCCAATACAGACTCAGAAGTGATTATCCCTCTTTATAGAAAATACGGGAAGGATTTCGTGAAGCATCTGAAGGGGATGTTTGCAATTGTCATTATAGATAAAGAGCAGATTATCCTGGCCCGTGATAAGTTCGGTATTAAGCCCCTTTATTATTATCAGATAGGTGACAGGCTTATCTTTGGTTCCGAGATAAAGGCCTTGCTCCAGTATCCTGATGTTCCGGCTGACCTGGACCTGGAATCATTAAAAGAGCTAATGGTCTTCGGGTACATCTTTTCTCCTGACCGAACGCTGCTGAAAGATATTTACCAGGTTTCTCCCGGATCGGTTGTTATTTTTGGTGGGAATAGGATTTCGGAACACAAATATTATCAAATCCCCACTCCCTTTTATCAGGATAACGGGAATATCGTCTATGAAGATTCTATCCTCCAATTGACAGCGAGTTTGCTAAAGACTTTTGAATTATTCCATGATCACGGGGATCAGGAAAAGGGCATATATCTGTCAGGTGGTCTGGATTCCACACTAATGGCGGTTCTGTCGAAGGAAGTTATAAACAAGCCCATCCACACTTACACCCTGTATGATTCCGAAGATGCCCCGGATTTTAATTATGCCCGGAGAGCCGCAAGGGCTATAGGGTCCAAGCATCATGAATTTCTCGTCACGCCTGAAGATTACTTTAAAGAACTACCCCATTTTGTGTATCACTATGAAAATCTCATCGCAGGTGGCGTATTTGATATTCAGGGCGGTATAGCCTTTCAGATTCTCTCAGAGCATATTTCTGACTTTCACAAGGTGGCCTTTACCGGTGAAGGGGCAGATGAACTCTTTGGAGGGTATTACTGGATTTATACCCATCCATTGGGTTTCTCCGACAGAATCAGAGAAAGGGCCTCTAAGCTTCCTGCCTATTCCAGAGTAAGGAAGGTCGTCCAGGATATTTTCCCCCCACCTGAGGACGAAGCAACCTATAGGAAGAATCTGTTCCATATACTTATGGGAGCAGGTCTTGCAAATTACCATTTATGGAGTGTGGACAGGTCCTGTGGTTCCTTTGGATTCGAAGCAAGGCCTCCTTACCTATATGATGATCTTGCCGAATATGCCCTGTCACTTCCTATTGACTTCAAGGTCTCTGGTAAATCGATCACCAAGAAGATACTTAAAGACGTGGCGCAGCCTTTTTTCAGGAAACATGGCTTGGAAGAAATTTTAACAAGAAAAAAATACGGAATGCCTGCTGCCATTGACGGTATAAGCCCCAAAATAAGACGACAGATCAATAATCTCGTCCCGTACGAAACTATTGAGCAACACCCTTTCAGGGATTACATCAAAGACGCTGTGGATGTCTTAATGTTTGACCTGTTTTATTACTTCGTAATCCAAAAGCGGGGAAAGTTCGAGACCGGATTTTCAATAGATGAGTTTTATAAAGGTCGCATAAATGAAGATATGTATGATCAGCAAATATCCGCCCATTCAGGGGGGAATTTCCGCCAAGACCTACTGGTTGGCACAGGGCCTTGCTGAAAGAGGTATTGAGACCCATGTAGTCACCAACGGAAATTGTGTAGAGAGCGAATATCGTATTGAGGATACCTCTCCTAAACCGCATCCTAACCTGCATATCCATTTCATAGATCCTGACCTCCCATGGCATATCCCTTATTCTGACTTGTATGTCCCAAGGTTATTGGACAAGGCCCTTCAAGTAACCCGCGAAAACCAAGTTGCTCTCATAGACACAGGATACCTCATCCCGTATGGAATCGTGGGATATCTCCTTTCTGAGATGACAGGAATCCCCTATGTCTTGCGGCATGGCGGCAGTGACCTCGAGAAGTTCTTCCGACAGGGAGTATTTAGTGATCTTCTGAAAAAGGTGATTCAAAGCGCGGCGGCCATCATCACCGATAGGCACAACAAGGAGGTCTTTCAGAGTCTCAATTCGCGCCTGTACATAGTGCCCAGGTATATCCCCGACGAGAGATATTTCAGGCCTTCCATATCACCACATGACACGCCAACCTTCGCCTATATAGGGAAGATTAACTATCACTGGAGGCATAAAAGCCTACACAGAATTGCGGAAATATTTGATGGGCTTAAAAGGGACTACCGCTTGATTTTTGTTGGTCAAGGCAAGGGATTCGAGGACTTTTCGGAATTCGTTTCGGGATATGGCCTGAGGGGATTTGAGTTTCGCCAATTCGTCCATCCTGCGAATATGCCTGGTTTGCTCAATGAGATAGATTTCCTGATTTGCTTTACAAAAGACAACCCCATCAAAGACTTTATGAATATTTTCTCCGAAGCCCTGTGGTCGGGAGTCCGGGTGCTCACTGATGATACAATGGATTTGGACACCTATACGGAACATATTGAACTGGCTGATCAGGCTCAGATAGTCAATCTGCCCATAGATGATGTTGGAGCGACACAATCCAAAATCATTGATATGATAAGAGACTGGGACGGGCCATCTCGATACAACAACAAATTGAAATACGACTTCAATAGATATTTGGACGCAAATTTGGAGATATATCATCGGATTTGAACAAACTTGGTGATGAAAATTCTTATAACGGGCATCGGCAATATCGGGAAAAGCACCCTAAGGGAGATGGTGGCTCACAAATTCCCCGATCGGGTTATTCAAATAGATATGGACTACCATTCCCATGAGGACATCCCGGAATCCTCTGACAAGGTTATACTGGTTGAAGACGTGCATGGTCTGGAAAGGAATCCTGAGCAATATGACAAAATAATTTATCTTATGCCACCGTCAAATCACTTCATCTTGTGGCTGAAGAGGGCTTGGGCATGGTTTTCCGGTGGAATAGTTGATTTATCTGCCCCAAAAGGTATTAATAAGCACTGTGCATTTTCCAACATCCCGATAATTGTGAAGATAGTGTTGAGGAATATCGTGTCGGCCAGGCGATGGGTCCTGGGCGATATGGAGACCATAAAGAGGAAATTCGAGGACAAAACCGTCATAGTTGATACTGTATCTGACGGCTTTCAGGAAATTGGAAAATTACTTTCACGAAATGGGAGTGAGGAAATTATATGAAAAGCCGCTGAATTGAATTTCAGATTTTAGATTGAACGCCATTTACAATAAAGCTGAAAGGAAACTGGAGATATGGCCCGAAAGAAAAAAGGAAATGAAGCAAAGGTCGAGGATTACAGGCATGGGGATGCAAAACGGAAGAACATTCCTCCGGTTGGATTGGCTGCCTGTTGCCACACTCCTGAGGTGGCCAAATAGAGGTTTTTTTCTAATCTGTAAGGCGGTCATTACCCAATTTTGATATAGCCGCAAAAAGGCACAAAATACACAAAAATAATAATTTACATATTGGAATATCAAATAGTTATGGGCGTCAAAAATACAAATTTGGACTT
>JADHWK010000062.1 GCA_016783505.1 Candidatus Zhuqueibacterota bacterium
GAATCATCGTCACCGCCGAAGAGCATCAGGTGGGGGGGTTCGGCAATCAGGTGGCCGCCGCTATACCTCAAGCCCAGGAAGTTTACGGAAAGCCCGTCCTCATGGGAATGATCGGGGTCAAGGACCGCTTCGGGGAATCGGGAGCTCCCTGGGAGCTGATCAAGGAATTTGAAGTCAGCGCTGAACACATTGCCGAGAAGGCGAAGAAACTTTTCAACCTTAAGAAAAAATAAGTGGATTGAAGGTGAACAAGAATTTATCTGATTTATTAACACGTTTAAAGAAAGAACTTTTAGCTTCCCAAGGCGACAATATCGTCTCAATAGTGATATTTGGCTCCGTGGGAAGGGATGAGTTTGATAAAACATCCGATGTTGACGTCTTAATAGTTTGTCACCAACTACCCAAAAGCTGTTTTAAAAGGAGTGATTTTTTCATTAATGTTGAGAAGAAACTAAAGGAAACGGGATCCGGACTTTATTCGTCAGGTCATCGCCCTTTTCTATCACCGATCATTAAAACAACTGCCGAGGCCAGAATTATCACCCCCCTTTACTTAGATATGGTAGAAGATGCGATGATAATCTATGATAGGGATGATTTTTTCGCAGAAATTCTTCAAAAGGTTAAGCAGAAACTGGATAAACTGGGGAGTAAAAGAATTTATCGGAATGGAAAATGGTATTGGGACTTGAAACCCTCCTATAAATTTGGTGAGATTTTTGAAATATGACTAAATAATGAAGCTGATGCCAAAGAGGCGATGGAATGGGCGGGGTTCATTGTAAAAATAGTTAAGGAAAATTTAAGGGAATAAAAAAGTCGGATGGTCCAGAAGTTTCTTGACATATTCGACCCATAAGATTGTCATTATAGGTAAACAGGGAAGTTGTGATGAAAAAACATAACCTACTCTTTGTGGACGATGACCCGCAGACATTGAAGATGTTGAAGCAACTTTTTTCGGAGCAGGGGTATGGGGTGTTCATGGCCAATAGCGGCCCCGAGGCGCTGGGAAAAATGGCAGAAGCCGAAGTGGATTTGGTCTTAAGCGACAACCGCATGCCCGAAATGACAGGGGTGGAACTGTTTGAGAAAATCAAGAAGCAATATCCGGATGCCGTCCGTATCCTCTATACCGCCTATGCCGATATGGAGTCGGCAGCAGCAGCCATCAACCGGGGGGATGTATATAAATACGTGCCCAAACCCTTCGACATTGACCAACTGAGGGTCATCGTTAGGCGGGCCCTGGAGCATCGGGATTCCGTCCTGGAAAACCGGAGGTTGTTGCGGGGTCTGGAGAAAAAGGTTCAAGAGAGAACCCAGGAGCTGGCCTTTCTCTATGAGATCGGCAAGAGTTTGAGCCGTAATTTAGATTTCCGGGACATCATTCAGACCACTTTTGACGAATTAAAGGGTACCATTGATTTTGACATCGGCGGCATCGCCGTCAAGGACAACGGCAAGCTGACTATTTTTGTGCGCACCGACTTCAACCTGTCCCGGGCCAACCAAAACCATATCAGGGATCATCTGGTTAAGAGCTTTAACAACTTTGAAAAGGAGATCGTAGCGGAGGAGGACATTGAATTTCGGATAACCAGCACGGACGTTCGGGTTGATCTGGCCCGGCTACCGGTGGAGTTGAGGAAGCCCAAAGGGTTTATCAACATTCCCCTCATCGCTGAAAAGGAGTTTATGGGCATCATACACATTTCCAGCTTAAGCCGCAGGAAATACCCGGCCGATGAGGTGCGGCTGCTTTCTACCGCCGGAAACAGCGTGGCCATCGCCCTGCAGAACGCCCGTTTATTCAATAAACTTGAAAAGCAGGCCACCCGGGATGGGTTAACGGGCATCTATAACCGCCGCTATTTCCAGGAGCATTTGGGGATGGAGATTTCCCGGGCGGAGAGGTTCGACGCTGATCTTTCCCTTCTGTTGATGGACATTGATTTCTTTAAAAGGATCAACGATAGCTATGGGCATCAGAACGGTGATTACGTGTTAAAGGAAATTGCCAACCTGATTGTCCAAGCGGTTCGTTCCATTGATGTTCCTGCCCGGTATGGGGGGGAGGAATTTGCCGCCATCCTGCCGGGGACGGCCACAGAAGGGGCCGGGGTGATTGGGGAGAGGATTCGGAAGGCCGTCCAAGCCTTTCCCTTTCAGATGACTGAGCTAGATGGCCCGGCCAAGAAAAAGAAGATCACCGTTACCATCAGTATGGGGGTTTCCTCCAAACTGCATTTTCGTAAGACCAACCCTGAGGAGCTGATCAAAAAGGCGGACCAGGCCCTGTATAAGGCCAAAGAACAGGGCCGAAATCAAATGGTGATTTTCGATGAAAGCCGTTTTGGTTCGGAGTAAAAAAAGGAGAGGTGATGAAATTAGCGGAACGAATGAATAGGCTGGGAACGGAGACCGCCTTTGAGGTGTTGGCCAAGGCCAAGGCTCTGGAGGCCCAGGGGAAGGAGATTATTCATCTGGAAATTGGGGAGCCGGATTTTGACACCCCTGCGAATATCTGTGAGGCGGCTAAAAGGGCACTGGATGAGGGGTATACCCATTATGGGCCCTCGGCGGGGCTTCCGGCTCTGAGGGAGGCCATTGCCGAGGACATCTCCCGACGCCGGGGCATCCAGGTAAGCCCGGAACAGGTGGTGGTCACCCCGGGGGCCAAGCCCATCATGTTCTTTTCCCTTCTGGCCTGCGTGGATGAGGGGGATGAGGTCATCTATCCCAACCCCGGGTTTCCCATCTACGAATCCGTGATCAATTTCCTCGGCGCCAAGGCCGTTCCCTTACAACTGAAGGAGGAGAAGGAATTTAGCTTTGACATGGATGACCTGCGAAAGATAATTTCTCCCAAGACCAAATTTATGATAATCAATTCTCCCCAGAACCCTACTGGAGGGGTTCTATCCCTGGAAGACTTGGAGGTCATCGCCGAACTGGCCATCGCCAACGATGTAACCGTCCTCTCCGACGAGGTCTATTGCAACATTGTCTATGTGGGTGAACACCACAGCATCGCTACCGTACCGGGTATGGAGGAGCGGACGATTTTGCTGGATGGGTTTTCTAAGACCTACGCCATGACCGGCTGGCGGCTCGGCTATGGGGTGATGTCCAAGCCCCTGGCGGAGCAGGTGGCCCGGCTGCAAACCAACTCTAATTCATGCACCAATTCCTTTGTCCAAATGGCGGGGGTGGAGGCCATAAGGGGACCCCAGGATGGGGTGGAGCGGATGGTGACTGAATTCAAGCGCCGCCGGGATGTCATCGTGGATGGGCTGAACGCCATCAGTGGGATTCGATGCCTGAAACCCAAAGGAGCCTTTTACGTTTTTCCCAACATCACCCAGCTTCCCTTGGGAAGTGAACAACTGGAGGACTATCTGCTAAACGAGGCCGGAGTGGCCACCCTTTCGGGGACCTCGTTCGGCAAATTCGGGGACGGATACCTGAGATTCTCTTACGCCAATTCGGTGGAGAATATCGAAAAGGCATTGGTGCGGATTGAAAAGGCCCTGGCTAAATTATAACCAAAAATATAACGGTTTACTACGAAACTAAACAAGCGTTCAGCAATCAGCTATCAGCAATTAGCCATCTTTGTTCTCGAAGGTTCGGAATTAGGGACTGAATTGTTCCCAAAATGAAACGTACCCCCCTTTACCAAGAGCATTTACGTCTGGGGGCCAAGATGGTGGGGTTCTCCGGCTGGGAGATGCCGGTGTGGTATCCCAGCGGCCAGTCGGCGGAACACCATGCTAATCGAAAGCGGTGCGGACTCTTCGACATCTGTCATATGGGGGAATTTGAGGCCTTCGGTAAGGATACCCTTGCCTTCTGGCAGCGGGTGTTGACCAATGACATCCCCCGCATGGCCGATGGTCAGGCCATGTATAACTTCATGCTCAACCCCCAGGGGGGGGTCATTGATGACTGCATCCTCTACCGGTTCAACCCTGAACGGTGGATGCTGGTGGTGAACGCCGGGAATATTGAGACCGATTTTCAGTGGCTGCAGGAGAATAAAAGGGGGGATTTTCGTCTGGAAAACCGGAGTCAAGAGATTGCCAAGATTGACCTGCAAGGGCCTGCTGCCCCCAGGCTGATAACCCATTTGGTTGGGATGGATATAATACAGAATCTGAAATTCTTCCGGTTCTTACCAGACATAGGGGTTGGGAATGTGAGAGTGATTCTTTCCCGGACGGGGTATACGGGGGAGATCGGCTTTGAAATATACATCCCAGCGGCTAAGGCGGTTTCCCTGTGGAATTGCCTGCTTGAAGAGGGTAGGGATTCTGGACTGATGCCCTGCGGACTGGGGGCCCGGGATACCCTGCGGACCGAGGCCGGCCTTCCCCTGCACGGTCATGAAATTGATCCCAATCACCCCGCCCTGGGACACCCCTGGGAGTTCGTGTTTGCCTGGGGCACCGGTTTTATCGGTGAAGAGGTCCTGCAGAGTCAACTCAAAAGGGGCATTCCCCATTTCATCCAGGGGTTTCAACTGGACGGCCGCTCTAAGGCCATGAGGGGGTGGGTCGGTTATTTAGACGGGGAGGAAATAGGGGAGGTGACCACCGGGGTGATCTCCCCGACTTTAGGGAATAAACCCATTGGGTTTGTCCGACTTAATCGGAAGCTGGAAGTAGACACCCGGCTATCGTTTATGGAAAAGGGCAAAGGTCGAAGGTTAACCGGCCGGTTAGTTTCCACTCCCTTTGTCCCCCTGACATCCCGAAGAAAAATGGCCGATTTTGTATAGTATTACCAAGCTATGAATTCTCAGGAAAATGTTAGCTCAACAGGGTCAGGGAAGGACAGAATTTATCGTGTCCTGGATGCCAACCTGAACCGGGCCCGGGAAGGCCTGAGGGTGGTTGAGGAGGTCGTCCGGTTGATCTGGGATGATCCCACCCTAACCGAGGAAGTAAAGGGGATTCGCCACCGGATCAATAGAGCCATTGAACCTTATACCGGACTTACGGAGAAGTTAATTCGGGGGCGGGACAGCGCTGGGGACGTGGGGAAGGGGTTTAGTAAGGTTGAGGAACGTTCCCATCAGAATGAAGAAAGCCTGGTTTCGGCCAACCTGAAACGGGTTCAGGAAGCCTTGCGGGTCCTTGAAGAGTTCAGTAAAGGGATTGACCAAGGGATGCCTTCCCGATTCAAAAAACTGAGATTTGAGGTTTACGACCTTGAAAAGAAAATAATCCTTAACTTAAAGTTATAATTAAAGTAAGATCCCTAATTCCGTTGCTTTTTATCATTTAGGAGTTATTCCGTAAGGATTTTATATTTTTAATAATCAGATAGATACATTAAAAGGCTTACGCCTTAACTCCTTTAAGACCCGTGCTTTTTGGGGTTTCCAGACTAACATCTGGCCAAGAAAAATGGGGGTAAGGATGAGTTTATCCTTTGATTTTGCTTTCTATCCTATTATTGATCAGAAATTAATCGGTAATAGAAGCTTGAATGGAATTGTAAATAATCTGATTTCTGGAGGAGTCCGAATCCTGCAGTTGCGAGTAAAGGAGGGGGCCGCGGCCCAATTTTATAGTCTGGCGAAGCGGGTTAGGGAGCTGACCCTCACCTCATCGGTAAAGTTTATTCTCAATGATCGGCTGGACATCGCCCTGGCGGTGGGTGCCGACGGGGTTCATCTGGGGGATGAAGATTTGCCAATCCGGGAGGCACGCCGGCTGGCGGGGGGGGATTTTATCATCGGGGCGACGGTCAGGGACGGACAAATGGCTGTGGAAGCCGAGCGGGCCGGGGCAACGTATGTCGGCCTTGGTCCCATTTTTAATACGAACACCAAGAATGCCGGTAGCCCATTGGGTACGAATATCATTCCCAGAGTGAAAGAGAGATGCGCCCTTCCGGTTATTGCCATCGGGGGAATAAACCTGGAACGGGTTGAAAGGGTCTTACGGGCCGGCGCAGACGGGATAGCGGTGATCTCAGACCTTTTATGCAGCCCCAACATAAAAGGGAAAACCCAGCAGTATATCCAAAAAATTAAAGTTCTTAAACATGGAGTATGATAAAAAATTCTCTTGAAAATTTCCTTTTTATTGGCTATATTGTAAACACAACTAAACTAATATTTGAACTTGCATTGGACACTTAGGCGATCCCATTCGTTTTTGAACCGAATGTAGGGCTAATGTTCGGTTTTTTTTGTTTAAGAGCTGCCTGGAATGCGTAGAAAAATGGCCACCCGGGTAAAGGTCCGGGAGCATAAGGGGGATAAAGATCGGGAAATCTGGGGTATTCTTTTGATCTTTGCTTCCCTCATTTTGTTTTTATTTTTGGTCACCTACGGCCTTCAGGATCAGACTACCGGGAAGAAGGTCATCGGAAGGGTCGGTGAGGGGGTGTCCTTTTATTTGGTGAACTTTGGTTTTGGTTACTGGATGTCCTTTGTCATTCCCCTTCTTTTGTTCTACTGGGGGTTGCAGAGGCTTCGAAAAGGGATGGTCAAAAGGACCCTGGTCGTTTCCGGGGGACTGTTGGTGTTAGCCGGTTCTGTTTCTGTCTCCTTAGCCATTTTTCGGCAATACAAGGGGTTTACTGAAAGCTGGGAGACCAACGGTCTTTTGGGCTCGTTTTTTGCCGATCAATTATTGAAGTATTTTGGCTATTTGGGGAGTTGTCTTGTTTTAGCAGCCCTGCTGGTGATGGTTGTTACCCAGACCTTTCGCCTCCCCCTCTCCGGTTTATTCGCCGCTATTGGGTCTTTTTTGACAGAAATGAGATACCGCTATCGGCTAAACGCCAGGATCAGGCGGGAGGAGCGGGTTAAGAAAAAGTCCCTGCGGGCCCTGGCGAAAAAAGAACGGGTGGCGAGGAAAAGAAAACGGAGGGCGGAAAAGGCAGCTGTGATTGAAGGGCTCGAGGAGGGGGGGGTGGAAAAAGGTAAAAAGGTGGATGAGAAAATTGCCACGGAGCCCATGCCCTCCCCCGAGCTGGAGGGGATTTCGGTTAGCGAGGGGGTCGGTGGTCCAGGGCAATATATCTTTCCTCCCCTGGATCTATTGAAATCCCCCTCCCGGGCTGATACTGGGGTAACCACCGAGGAGATGGATGAAAACGCCGCCATCATCGAGACCAAACTCGGGGATTTTGGTGTGGAGGCCCGGGTGGTGAGGGTTTCCCCGGGGCCGGTGGTGACCCGGTTCGAGGTGGAACCGGCCCCCGGGGTCAAGGTCAGCCGGATCGTCAGCCTTGCCGACGATTTGGCCTTAGCCATGCGGGCCAAGCGCATCCGGATCGTAGCCCCCATCCCCGGCCATGCGGCGGTGGGAATTGAAATCCCCAATCGTCACCCGGAGACCGTATATTTGCGGGAAATTATCGGTTCTCCTGAGTTCCAGGGGTTAAAATCCCTGCTTTCCTTCGCCGTGGGCAAGACTATCTCCGGTGATATTTACTGCGCCGACCTCAAACAGATGCCCCATCTTTTGATCGCCGGGGCAACCGGGTCGGGAAAGAGCGTATGTATTCATGCCATTATTGCCTCCATTCTCTATCGGGCGCGACCCGACGAGGTCCAATTTGTCATGATTGACCCTAAACGGCTGGAGCTAACCTCCTATTCCAAACTTAAAAATCATCACCTGACAGTCCGGGATGACCTGGAAGAGGGGGTGGTCACCCACTATAAGAATGCGGTCAAAATACTCCAGAGCGTTGAAGGGCAGATGGCTAAGCGGTATCGGCTGCTGTCTGCGGCCGGGGTGCGCAATATTGATGAATACAACCAAGCTATTGACTCTGGGAGGGAGTTGCCGGCGGTGGAGGGGATAGACCACCACCGGTTGGTCTACCTGGTCATCATCGTAGATGAACTGGCCGACCTCATGCTGGTGGCGGCCAAGTCCATCGAAGAACCCATCACCCGGCTGGCCCAGATGTCCCGGGCAGTGGGCATCCATCTCATTCTGGCCACCCAGAGGCCCTCAGTGGATGTGATCACCGGTGTGATCAAGGCCAACTTTCCGACTAGAATGGCCTTTCAGGTGGCCTCTAAGGTGGATTCCCGCACTATCTTAGACCTGAACGGGGCGGAGAAGTTGTTGGGGAAGGGGGACATGCTGTTTTTGCCCCCGGGACAGCCGGAACCGATCCGTATTCACAGCGCCCTAATAACGAGCGAGGAGATTGACCGGATTATATCCCACGTGATAGCCCAGCCCACCGATTTTGACAAATTGATCCTCGGGGAGAAGGAGGGCGAGGAAAAAGTGGGAATGATCGGTGAGGTCGGGCAGGACGAACTTTTTGAGGAGGCGAAAGGGCTGGTCATTCGCCATCAGCAGGGTTCAATCTCCCTGCTTCAGCGAAGGTTAAAGATCGGCTACGCCCGCGCCGCCCGCCTCATTGACGAACTGGAGGCAGCAGGTGTAGTGGGCCCCTTCGATGGTAGCAAGGCCCGGGAGGTGTTGGTTGGACCCGATTCTTTGGAATAATAAAGAGTAAAGTTTAGTTGAAGGGAGGGAAGTATCATGATCAAAATTAAATTTAATTCTGACCAGGATAGAATCAATGGGTTTTATGAATTAGCCACTAAGGGAAAGGGCAGGAGCCTTCCAAATGGTATTTTTGAAATTGCCAATCGCTATCTAAAAATATTAAACACCGCCGGCATTTCTTACCGTATAATTGCTGATGAGGAAGAATAGAGGTAATTTAACTTTATGCAGTCAGAAACGAAAACGATTAAAGGTGTACTTTTCTCCCTGATCGGCTGTTTGTTGTTTTTGAGATCTATAGCCGGTTTCGGCATCACGGGGGAAGATGTCATCAATAAAGTTCAATATAGGTTTAAAAAACTAAAGACCTTTCAGGCGGATTTTAAACAGGTTTTCGAGTGGAAATTGGCGGGGGAGACCCAGATTCTGACGGGGAAGATTTACCTTAAAAAGGACGATAAGTTCAGGCTGGAAACGGAGGATCAAATCTTCGTCTCTGACGGGAAGCTTATCTGGCAATATTCCTACCTTACCGATCAGGTCATCGTCGAAGAGATCAAGAAAACTCCCGATAGCCTTCTACCCCGGGACCTTATCTTTGAGTATCCCAAAAGGTTTGGGGTCGAGAGCTGCCAGCGACTGAGGGAGGGAAAGAAGCGTTATTTTCTCCTGGAAATGTCCCCCCTCAAAGCCGAAGGATTTATTGAGAATTTGAAGGTTTGGGTGGATGAAAAAGAATACATTACCCGACGGATTGAATTTGTTGACATTAATGAAAACAAAACAGTCTACCAACTGGATAACGTCATACTCAACAGTAAAATAGATGATTACCTGTTTAAGTTTCATCCCCCTGAAGGGGCAGAGCTGATCGATTTGAGATGATTTGTTTGAGCATATGGACTAATGATGGTTCAAAATACCAAACGGATAGTCAGGTTTGTTGCTGGAATCGGGATCAGTCTATTGTTTTTATATTTAGTATTCCGAAGAATTGATTTAGGGGAATTCATAAGAGCGCTTTCCCAGATTAACTATGGCTTGGTGCTATTGGCTATGGCTATATTGCTGGTGAGCGTGTGGGTTAGGGCGGTGCGTTGGAGAATTCTGCTATTACGTTTTGAGCGCATTAATACCTTTTCCTTGTTTTCAGCAACCATGATTGGGTATATGGGCAACAACGTACTTCCCTTTAGATTTGGTGAATTTATGCGGGCTTATGTGGTGCGGAAGCAATCATCAACTTCCTTCAGCGGGTCTTTTGCTACCATTGTAATGGAAAGAATCATAGATTTTATTTCTTTCTTCTTTTTCATAGGGGTTATTTTTTTGTTTCTACCCATTACTTCCTGGAGTCAAACCATAGGTGGTGTAGGATTGGTCTTAGTGGTTCTGTTTTTCATTGTAGTCTATTTTCTGAACCGACAGAAAGAAAAGATTCAAAAGTGGCAATTGGAGTGGAAGGGGAAATTGGAACAGAGGGGTAAGCATAGAATTGCTGATATTTTCAATTCTTTGATCAAAGGAGCAGAATCGTTGTGGGATAATCCTCAACCTGTATTGACTATTGGTATATCCATTCTACTCTGGATTATGTATTTTTTTACGCATCTCCTTGTATTGCAATCTTTCAATTTTGACATTAACCTGTTGCATGCGATTAAGGCAACTTTGATTTTATTGATGGCTACGACATTAGCTATTTCCATACCCTCAGCGCCAGGTTACATTGGTACCTCTCATGGAGCCCTTGTTTGGGCGCTGGCTTTGATGGCTGTTGGAAGTGAGAATACCCGCGCCGCCTTTTCAGTGATAGCGCATATGGTCGGGTTTTTACCCTTGACCATCGGGGGGTTATTATTCTTGCTCAGGGGGCAACTATCTTTGCGCGAAATGAAAGCCCTGGAGCTTGACAGATCAGATTAACTCTAAGGGTAAATTGATTGCGAATGATTGACATTCACAGTCACCTTCTTCCCGGGGTGGACGACGGCCCCCAGGATTTTGACGAGGCCCTGGAGATGCTTCGGGGAGCCGAGAGAGAGGGTATTATCGGGGTGGCAGCCACCCCCCACATATTAGACGGTATGTCTCCCCAGTTAGACCGTCAGATTGGGGATCAGTTTGATAGACTTAAGGGAAAGGTCGAAGAAGCAGGTATTGCTGTCCGTCTGTATTTAGCTTCCGAAATCTACCTCAGGGTTGGATTGGAGGGGTTGGGTCGGTATCGGTGCGGAACGTATAACGGGGAAAAATGCTATGTCTTAGTGGAATTTCCCCTCTATGACCTTCCCCCGGGATACGAGGGGGAGATGATGCGCTTGCTTGGGGTGGGGTTGAAGCCCATCGTGGCCCATCCTGAGCGCAACCTGAAAGTGTTGGCCCGTCCTGAAATTCTGAAAAACCTGGTAAATAAAGGGATTCTGTTTCAGATCAACGCCGGTAGTCTGACGGGGATGTTCGGGTCCACGGTACGGGGGGTTGCCGCGAAGCTGCTTGAGGCTGGGTGGGTGCATTTCATCGCCTCCGACGCCCACGACCCCCGATTCAGACCCCTCAAATTGAAGAAGGCCCGGGATATGGCCGCAAAGCTGTTAACCCCCCAAAAAGCCGATGAGCTGGTGTATCATAATCCGTTAAAGGTAATATCGGGAAAAAACTTAGCTTGGTGAAGCCGCAATTTTGTTGCCACAAAGACACAAAGACACAAAGAGATTATAAGTTTTAAAGACAATAAGAATCCTTCTATAATTGTTATGAAGGCCAATAAGAGGGTCGAAGAGGATACGCTTGTCTTTGTAGAGGACAAGTTCGAACGGAGGTTATCCCAGTCAGAAAATATCCGAAACCAGAGCCGATCTTATCAGATGGATGTTTATCTTTTGGGTAGGTCAGATCGGTGTCATATTTGGGAAATTGTTCGCTTTTTTTAAGTCATAATGTAAGCCAAGGGGTTTTCAATGGAAGAGTTGGAAGAAAAAGAGCAAAAAGTTCATCTGTCGGAATACTTCCGTATCCTTTACCGGGGACGGTGGATTATCCTGGTGTCCTTCCTGGCGGTGGTGATCTCGACGGTCTATTACACCTTCAATCAACGCCCTATTTATGAGGCGGTCACCACCATTCTGATCGAGGAGGCGGGCACGATGGGGAAAACCCTGTTCGGGGTGGACGCCTTCTTAACCCGGCAGACGAGGATTTCCAATCAGGTTCAGATCCTTAAGAGCCGCACCTTGGCCGAGCATGTCGTCAGATCCATGCAGAAGTCCCCTTATTGGGATAAGCTTGAACTTTTGGGCTTTAATCCGGAGTTGGGAGAGATGTCCCCAAAACCACCTGAATTCGATAACATCGTGGCCAGCCTGCGGGGGCGTATTGAAGTCTCCCCGATCCGGGACACCGACTTGATTGAGCTCAAAGTGACCGCCAATACCGCCTTTGAGTCCGCTTTCCTGGCCAATGAGACGGCCCAGGAATACTACCGCCAGAACCGGGAGTTCGGCAAGGGGGAAATCTCTGAGGTAATCAAATTATTGGAGAGCGAACTGGATCAGATCGGTGATGACCTAACCGCTTCTGAGGAGACGTTAAAACTATACAAGGAGACAGAAAAAGTAGCCGCTTTGCCGGTGGAGACCCAGCAGTTGGTGGAACAGGTGGCTCAGTTTCAGAGCCTCTATGAAGCGGCCAAGACCGATCTGAAGACCAGCATGACCCGCTTGAACTATCTCAAAGAACAGCTCTCGGCGCGAAAGAGTACGCTGGTAGAGGATGTCTCCAAGATCACCAACCCTTTGATCATTGAGCTGCAGGGAGAAATCGCCAGGAAGCAGACATTGATCGCCACCATAATGGGTCAGGGGATGCCGGGCTGGGAGGAGAAGGCGGCCTCCATTGAGAGGGAGATTGATCAGATCAAACAGAAGCTCATCGAGGAGATAACAAAGATCGCCGATTCGGAGTTGGCTTCCGTGGACCCCTTACGAACCTCACAGGAGATTGTAAATAAGATTTTTGAGGTTGAGGTAGACAAGCATTCATTAGAGGCCAGGGTAAACGCTTTGGAAAAGGTGGTGGACCGGTTTGATCAGCAGTTAGAGGCTCTGCCCCAAAAGAGTTTGGAACTGGCGCGGCTGGCGCGCAACGCCAAGCTCAATGAAAAAATTTACATAATGCTTCGGGAGAAACACCAGGAATCCCAGATCACCGAGGCCGGGGTGATCGGAAACGTCCGCATCATTGACTCCGCCAAACCGCCCAAGTTTCCCATCAAACCCCGTAAAAAGCTCAACCTTATCCTGGCAACCATGGTCGGTCTCGGATTGGGTATCGGGATTTCTTTCTTAATCGAGTATTTCGACGACACGGTGAAGACCATTGAAGACGTGGAGCGGTTAGGACTCACCATGTTGGGTTCCATCCCCAGCATTGACCCCGAAGAAATCGA
>JADHWK010000063.1 GCA_016783505.1 Candidatus Zhuqueibacterota bacterium
GACGGGTTTGATCCTTTATATGATTACCCTGAACCACCTATTCCACCGGGCGGTAATTACGTACAAGTGTATTTCAATCATCCGGATTGGTTACCAGTTTTAGGCTATAAATTCAACCGGGATATACGGGAACCCTTAGAACCCCTTGAAAGCATCTATTGGGAATTTGAAGTTGCCTCAACACCTAACGTAGAAGTTACCTTATCCTGGCCTGATATTAACGATGAAGTGCCTGAGGATTATCGAGACTTTCAACTTATCGAGGACGAAGTGGTTGTTATTGGGGATATGAGGGAAACAACCGAATATAGCTTCGTTTCTGAAGGATTGCGGCATTTTAGTATTGGGGCAACTTTGGGTATTTCAGATAGGATAATGGAAATTCCAAAGGTATATACACTTTCCCAAAATTATCCCAATCCCTTCAATCCCATAACTACCTTTAAATATGGGCTTCCTAAGCGGTCAGGGGTGAGCTTGAAGATCTATAATATCCTTGGACGAGAAGTGACTACCCTTATTGATCGAAATCAAGAAGCCGGATACCATCAGTTTCAATGGGATGCCCGAAATCTTTCTTCAGGGATATATTTCTACAGGATTCAAGCCTATGATGTTTCGGGTTCATCCGTCTTTTCCCAGACTAGAAAGCTGGTGCTTCTAAAATAGCTTCCATCAATCAGAAAAATCAAGGCCAAGGACAGATCGTCTTTGGCCTTTTTTGTTTACTATCCCGGATGAATAATTGTGGAATAGATCAATCTCTAAGTTTTGGATTCAGGCGATCTGATAGTAAATAAGAATTAAAAAAGGGTTGATTATTATCCCCATAAATATTATATTCAGTAAGCTGAATGTAACTAAAAAATTATGACATAAGGAAAAATCGGATTTTCATAATCGGTCAAGTTGGTCATCAGGTAACTGGCTAACGACTGACGCCCGACTGAAAGGTTGGTTTCTCAGGTCGGATAGGAATAAATTCCTATCCCGAAACTTCGGGATGGTAATTGATTGCCATCCGATTAAACCGTTTTGAATTTATATAGAGAGGGAGAAATGGCTCGCATTGTCAAATGTGGATTGATTCAAGCGAAGAACGATGTTCCGGTTACCGAACCCCTGGAGAAGATTAAACAGGGGATGATGGAGAAGCATACGGAGATGATTGAACAGGCCGGAAAGCGGGGGGTTCAAATTCTATGCTTACAAGAGCTATTCACGGGTCCCTATTTTCCCGCCGAACAGGATTCCCGATGGTACAGCATGGCGGAGAAAATTCCAGAAGGGCCCACGGTTTCCCGGCTGATGGGGTTGGCGAAGAAACATCAGATGGTCTTAGTCGTTCCCATCTATGAGGAAGGGATGACCGGGGTTTATTACAACACGGCGGCGGTGATTGACGCCGATGGGAAATACCTGGGCAAATACCGAAAGAATCACATTCCTCACCTTCATCCGGGATTCTGGGAAAAATTCTATTTTAAACCGGGTAATCTGGGTTACCCGGTCTTTGAAACCGCCTATGCTAAGGTGGGGGTTTACATCTGCTACGACCGACACTTTCCGGAAGGAGCCCGGTTGTTGGGGCTTTACGGGGCCGAGATCATCTTTAACCCATCGGCTACGGTGGCCGGGCTTTCCGAATACCTGTGGGAGCTGGAGCAGCCGGCCTATGCGGTGGCCAACGGCTACTTCGTGGGGGCCATCAACCGGGTGGGAACCGAGGCCCCCTGGAACATTGGCGAATTCTACGGCAAGAGCTACTTCTGCGACCCCCGGGGGCAGATCGTCGCCCAGGCCAGCCGGGATAGGGATGAATTGTTAGTAGCCGATCTTAACCTGGATATGATCCAGGAGGTCCGCAATTTCTGGCAGTTCTTCCGCGACCGGAGACCGGAGACCTACTGGGATTTAGCGGAACTGCTGCCATAAAAGATAGGGGCCTGGCTGGGATTGTGTCTATTAGAACCGATCCCGAAACTTCGGGATACGGTTCTGGACAAGATTCCGGAATGATTTCTGGGTAATTCAAAACCGATCTAAAGATGCGGTTCTGGAAAAGATTCCAAAACATTCCCGAGAATAACCAGAACCGTCACTTTTAGTGCGGTTTTCACTCATTCAAATAAATTTCTTGTTATAAGAAGGATTAAAAAAAATGATCTCTAACCTTCCCCTAAGAAAAGGATATCTTCCCAAGCAATATAGAAAGAAATTTGAGACCGATTCGGATGTCTCCATTACCCATACCAGTTATGCCCTGTATTATCTTCTGAGCTGGAGCGTGAAACAGAGATTTCCTCTGATTGAGGAGGAAATCAGGGATCAGGTTGAAAAGTTGATCAACAAAAAATGTCTGGAACTTGGTGTTCACGATTTGGCCGTCGGGATAAATCCTGAACACGTCCATTCCGTCCTCAGTTTAAAACCGAATCATTACATCCCAGAGGTAGTAAAGGAATTGAAGGGATATTCGTCTCACGAGATTAATAAAAAAGGGGAATATTTTATTGATTGGACGAGGGGCTACGATATCAGAACGATCAGTCAGAAGAATTTGAAAGCGGCCATTCAATATGTTAAAAACCAACGAAAGCATCACCGAGATGAATGAGGGTGAGAAGACAAATGAGGGATAAGCTTTAATTTATATTATGGTTGTGGATGAGTTTAGGTTCCGAACCGATCCCGAAACTTCGGGATACGGTTCTAGACAAGATTCCAAAACATTCCCGAGAATAACCAGAACCATCCCGATCATTCGGGACGGTCTCTACTGGGAGGATGAGAGGACAATATTAGTTAAGGAGACAACCCATGGCGATTATGATGGATGGTCACAGCTTAACCATTGAAAAATTATATGCGATAGCTTACGATCACGAGCTCGTCGAACTGCACCCCGAGGCGGTGAGACGGATGGAGATCTGCCGGGAGATGTTGGAGAGGAAGATCAAGGCCCGGGAGATCATGTATGGGGTCAATACCGGCATCGGGGAGTTCTCCGAGGTGATCCTAACCCCAGAGCAGGTGAAGCAATACCAACGGTATCTAATTTACAGCCATGCAGCCGGCATCGGCAAGCCGCTCCCGGAGGAAGTGGTAAGGGGGGCCATCGCCAGCCGGATAAATGTCCACTGCCACGGTAAATCCGGGCAGCGGCCGATCGTCACCCAGACCTTCCGTGAGATGCTCAACAAGGGGGTGACGCCGGTGATGTTCGAGAAGGGTTCGGTGGGGGCTTGCGGCGATCTCTCGCCCATGGCCCAGATGGCCCTGGTGCTAATAGGGGAGGGGGAAGCCTTCTATAAAGGGGAGCGCCTGCCCGGCAAGGTGGCGATGGAGCGGGCTGGAATTCCCACTATCGTCTACGAAGCCAGGGATGGCCTGGCTGCCATCAATGGCTCCAACGTGCTCACCGCCATCGCCGCCTTCATCATCTACGAAACCGAACGCTGGTTAAAGGTTTCGGAGATCGCTGCTGCTATGACTCTTGAGGTCCTCAAAGCGAACATGAAACCCTTCGATGTTCGGCTCCATACCGAACGGGGCTTCCGGGGGTCGGTGGTCTCGGCCGCCAACATCCTCCGGCTGACGGAGGGGAGCGAGATCTTGGCCCTGAAGGGAAAGAAGGTGCAGGATGCCTACAGCATGCGCAGCACCCCCCAGGTGACCGGCGCAGTGCGGGATGCATTAAAGTATGCCCGACAGCAGGTTGAGATCGAGCTGAACGGCGTCGGGGATAATCCCATTTTCTTGCCAGAAGACGGGGTTGTTTTGACCGGCGCCAATTTCCAGGGCACTCCGGTCTCCCTCCCCATGGAGATGGTAGGGACCGGGATTACTACCATCTGCGTGCTCTCCGAAAGACGGCTCAACCGGCTTTTAAACCCGGCTTTAAGTATGGGGCTGCCGGCCTTCCTGTCCAAGGGGGCGGGGATGTTCTCCGGTCTGATGCTCAGCCAGTACACCGCCGGCTCTCTGGTATGCGAGAATCGGATCTTATGCCATCCAGCAGCGACCGGATCGGTTCCCGCGGCGGCCGACCAGGAGGACTTTGTCAGCATGGGAATGAATACCTCGCTTAAGACCCGGCAGATACTGGACAATGCCTACGGGGTAGTGGCTATTGAACTGATCGCCGGGGCCCAGGCCTTGGATTTTCGGAAGCCCCACCGGCCCGGAAAGGGTGTCAGGGCTGCCTATGAAGTGGTGCGCAAGCACGTGGCCTATCTTGAGGAGGACCGGCCGTTGTTCGACGACCACAACGAGATGGTGGAAGTGGTTCGCTCCGATGAGCTTTTGGAAGCGGTCGAGGACGCCGTGGGTGAACTGGAAATCTATTAAGTAAAAAAAAACCTATGAATGATGGATATCAAAGTCAATTTCTGCGGAATATCATCCCCTAACCCCTTCTGGCTGGCCTCAGGGCCGCCGACCAATACCATGGATCAGGTCATGCGGGCCTTTGAAGCCGGATGGGGGTGTGCGGTGTGGAAGACGATAGGGGTCCCGGTCGTCAATGTCAGTCCCCGACTGGCAGCCATCACCCTGAACGATCAACGGATGGTGGGGCTGCATAACATCGAACTCATCAGCGATAGGACACTCGAGGAAAATCTAAAAGAAATTGCCGAAGTCAAAAAGGAATATCCCGATCGGGCGGTGGTGGTCTCCTTGATGGGGGAGTTCCGGCGGCAGACCTGGCATGAATTGGTTAAGAGGGCCCAGGACACGGGTTGCGATGGGCTGGAGCTGAACCTCTCCTGCCCTCATGGATTGCCCGAGCGGGGAATGGGGTCGGCTATCGGGCAGGTCCCTGAATACACGAAGCAGATCACAGAATGGGTCAAAGAGGTCTCGGATATTCCCGTCATCGTTAAGTTAACGCCGAACATCACCGATATCCGCTTCCCGGCCCGGGCGGCGGCTCAGGGGGGGGCAGACGGGCTTTCGGCGATCAACACCATAAAAAGCATTATCGGGGTGAATCTGGATACCCTTCAGCCCCTGCCTACAGTGGAGGGCAGGTCCACCCCCGGGGGCTTAAGCGGGCCGGCGGTTAAACCCATCGTCCTGAGCATGATCACCCAACTGGCCAGGGACCCGGCACTGACCGTTCCCCTCTCGGGAATTGGGGGCATCGCCACCTGGCAGGATGCGGCGGAATTCATCCTGCTGGGCTGCACAACGGTTCAGGTGTGCACGGCAGTTATGCATTACGGCTACCCAATCGTCGAAGATATGATTAGTGGGCTGAAAAACTATATAGCTGAAAAAGGTTTTCAGACCCCGGAAGAGATGGTGGGGCTTTGCGTCCCCAGGGTTACCGATTGGGGAAACCTGGATCTGAACCATAAAGTCGTGGCCCGGATTAATGAAAACCTCTGCTTGAAAGATGACCTCTGCTTTGTCGCCTGCCGTGACGGGGGGCATCAGGCAATTCGTTATCCGAATAACGACCGGATTCCGGTGGTAGATGAAGAGAAATGCGTGGGGTGCAACCTGTGTTCGTTGGTCTGTCCGGTGGAGGGTTGTATTGTGATGGAAGGGGTGAATATTTGTTAGCGAAAAGAGTATCATCCGTTCTTTCAAGGTTGAACCTTGTCGGAACGATCTTGGGAAAAGAATCCTTTACCTCCAGGTTAAAAAGTGAGGACAGAGAATTAAGGATATCTATCATGGCATAATCTGAAGGTTTTTGTAATGCTTCAATCCCAAACATTCGGGATTGAAGCAACTTTGGTGAAAAAAGTATGAGTTCGGGTGGTGAAGTGCAAAGGTTTTGCCTTTGATATGCAAAAGTAGGGCTTTTATACTCCGTCACTCCGTCTCAAGTTCAGAAATTGTTGAAAGAAATTTGTTATGGATACCATCATTAAAAACGGAACTATCGTAATGGCCGGGGAGAGCTACCGGGCTGACATAGGGATTGAGGGGGGTAAAATCATCGCCCTTGGGGAGCATTTGTTCGATCCTTCGGCAAAAGTAATTGACGCCGATTGGAAGTACATTTTTCCCGGGGCCATTGACCCCCACGTCCATTTCCAACTACCTTTCTGCGGCACCGTATCCGCCGATGACTTCGAGAACGGAACCAAGGCGGCCGCCTGTGGGGGGGTGACCACGGTGATTGATTTCGCTATTCAGAAAAAGGGGGAATCCCTGATGAAGGCCATCGAGGCCCGGCGGGCTGAGGCCGATGGTAAGGTCTGCGTGGACTATGCCCTCCACTCCGTTCCCACCGACTGGAACGAGGCCACCAAAGAGGAGATGAAGGCGGTCATTGATTACGGTATTCCTACCTTTAAGATGTTTATGATCTACGCCAAGGAGGGGTTGATCTCTAATGATGACGCTTTGTTCGAGGGCCTGGAGGTAGCTGCTGAGTATGGGGGTCAGATCGGGGTCCATGCCGAATCGGTTCGGGTTCTGGACAAATTGATTGAACGATACCACAATGAGGCGGACATGAAAAAGTATGGGGCTTACCTGCACGTACTGTCCCGGCCCAACTTCATCGAGGCCGAGGCGGTCCAGCGGGCTATAAAGTGGTCGCAGGTAACCGGGGGAAGGCTCTACATCGTCCACTTATCCACCAAGGAGGGGGCGGAACTGGTCAAACGGGCCCGCCATCATGGGCTGAACGTCTATGCCGAAACCTGTCCCCAGTATTTGCTTTTGGACGATGAGGTCTTCAAAAGACCCAATGGACACCTTTTTGCCACCTGTCCCCAGATCAAGAAAAAAGAAGATTCAGAAGCTCTATGGCAGGGGTTGGCGAAGGGATACCTTTCCAACGTGGCCACGGACACCTGTACCTTCGATACTAAGCAAAAAGCGATGTGGGAAGGGGATTTCACCAAAATTCCCTTCGGGTTGCCGGGGGTGGAGACGATGCTCTCATTGATGTACACCTTTGGAGTTGGTGGTGGGCGCTTTTCGGTCAACCGGCTGGTGGCCCTGACGAGCACCAATGCGGCTAAACTGATGGGGATGTTTCCCCGCAAGGGGGCTATTACGGTGGGGTCAGACGCCGATCTGGTCATCTTCGACCCGAACAAAGATGTTACCCTGACCTATAAGGATCTTCAGACTAACTGCGACTGGTCACCCTATGAAGGGATGAAGCTGAAAGGCTATCCTGAGGTAACCCTCTGCCGGGGCAAAGTAATAGCCGGGGGAGGAAAGTTTGTGGGTCAAACGGGATATGGAAGGTTTGTAAAAAGAGAACCGGTGTAGCCGCACTCCTAAGGCTCGGGGTGCGGAGGCAGAAACCAATCAATCATATTTTCGTCACCATCCGCAGACATAAAGCCTGCGGCTACTTTTCTGGAATAGGGTTTTGTAAATGACGGAAATTTTTTCCTTGCATTAAAAATATAGGATAATTATATTAATGGTAAATTGCCGCTTAGGCGGACGATGAGATTGGCCCCAATGGAAAAAGGAGAATTAATGAAAGCACTAAAGAAAAGAAGGGTTTGGTCAGTTGTTATTTTAGGGTTGCTTTTTTCTTGTGCACCTAAAGAACCCCAACGGATCACGGTTCTGTACACAAACGATATGCATGCCCAATTCCTTCCTTCTAAAGCCACCTGGATGGAGGGTGAGCCCAAGCCCCTGATCGGGGGGATGACGGCGCTAAAATATTATCTAGATCGAGAACGCGCCGCTGTCCCTGATGCGCTGATCCTGGACGCCGGAGACTGGATGACGGGAAACCCGATTTCCGACATTATGGTGGAAGGGGCCAAAGGGGGTGGTTTCATTCAGATGATGAATATGATCGGTTACCATGCATCCGTGCTGGGCAACCACGAGTTCGACAACGGGGCGGAGAATGTTGAACAACTGATTAAGTTGGCAAATTTTGACGTCATCACCGCTAATTTGTTTCGGTTAGATAGTTTGTTCGCCCCATATCCATATCGGATTTATTCGCGGGGACAACTCAGGGTGGGGGTTATCGGTTTGATCCTCGAGGAACTATTCGGCGTGGTGGGTAAGGACCGGGTCTCCGGTCTTGAGGTGAGAAGTGTGGCCCGAACGGCACAGATTATCATTGATGAAATTGACCCGAAGACTGACCTTATCGTAATCGTTACACACCAGGGATGGGAAGAAGACAGCCTATTGGCCACCGTTATTCATGGGGCCGATGTGATCGTGGGCGGGCACTCACACACCCGATTGGAAGAACCGAAGGTGGTCAATAAGGTCATCATCGTCCAGGCGGGGTCCCATGCCCGCTACCTGGGGCGGCTGGACCTGACCGTGCAGGAAGATACGGTCTCAAACTACGCTGGCCGGTTAATCCCCCTCTGGGTGGAGGGCGTAAAGGTTGACCCGGGGATGGACAGTTTGGTGACCGCCTATCAAACCTTGATAGACGAGGAATACGGGGCGGTGATCGGGGAACTGGTAGCGCCCTTAGGGAGGAGTTATTACTACGGGGAAAGCGATCTCGGGAATTGGCTCACCGATGCCATGCGGGAAATGGGGCAGGCCGATTTCGCCCTGCTGAACAGCGGGGGGATTCGAAAGGACCTTGCCCCTGGTCCCATCACCAAATTAGACATTATGGAGCTTCTACCTTTCCACAATGTTATGGTAAGATTTAGTTGCACCGGGAAGGAACTGTTACAATTCATGGAGACCAATGCAGCCGCCGCTGCTTTCAAGCAGCACGGAATCCTTCAGCTTTCTGGGATGAACTATACCTTCGGGGTAGCCTCCCTGGATAGAGTTGAAATTGTCAGAGCCAGGGTGGGGGGGAAGGCCGTTGACCCGACCGGAATCTACACCGGGGTCACCGTGGACTTCGTGCTAGGCCATGCGGAGAAATATCTGGGGTTTGTGCCCCAGGAACAGGAAGGCCTAGGAATTGTGCTTTCGGATGTCATCATCAACTATATTTTAGAACACTCCCAGATAGGTCCACCCTCAGAGGGTCGTATGAAAGGATTGCCATAACCTCAGTTCCTAGGTTTCTTACGGGTGAACGAAAACAAGTAACAAATTATTTATAAATATCCATACTTGACAAGTAGCAGTAGATAGGTTACACCAAAAGTAGCAGGTGATGAGTTACACTTAATTATGGTAATATTAATGAGTTTTTGCTCAGTCTCTCGCGGGAACGGACCTCTGACGCGGCAGCTCAGTTCAAGATCGTTAGCCAGCATGGGCACCTTACCCAATTCGCCGGATTCGAAGCCGGAAAGGTATACTCCACCCCGCCCTCGTCCTGCGGGAGAATGCAGGTTATTTGGGGACCATGCGGGGTGGACGGACTGGCGAATCTGCGCGTGGACTGTCGGGGATGCGGTGGGCATGGCCGGAGGAAAAGCGGAGCCGGACAACGGTCGTTCGGCCCCAGTTTGGTCAGCAGAGTTGCTCAGTACCAGGAGACGGTATATGCTAAGCGTCATACTTGGTTGCATAGTTGTCGCAGTCGTCAATGTCAGTCTTTCTCTTTGGATTGTTTGATAATGTTGACTTCGTTGTTTATTCCTTGATCATGAAGTAGCCAGGATGGAACTCAACAAATCACTGACAGAAAGGATGGCGGAGTACAGCATCTGGATTTTCGCCTTCGGATACTTCGCCAGTTACATACAATACAGCTTCATGGTCAAAGTTCTAAGCAAGGGGCTGCTCCCTAGCCTCAAAGGTCAGAGCTTGGCCGGGTTTTCGATTCTTCCAGTGTCAGTCACCGCCTCAGCGGTAGGGATGCTGGTTTTCCTGACCGCCATCCGTTGGTGGAAGTACGCCTCCCACAAGCGGATCATGGGATTCAATCTTCCTCATCCCACCCGCTGGACGTTCCTCTCGGGTCTGTGCACCGCGCTCATCATCGGGACCACTACGCTGGCCTATACCTTCGAGGGGGTGAGCATCATCTTTGCTATGTTGCTAATGCGGGGTGGCATACTCATCATCGCTCCTATCGTTGACGCGCTGTCGAAACGGCACGTGCGCTGGTTCGCTTGGATGGGCTTAGTCTGCTCCATGTGCGCTCTACTCGTTAGCCTGCTCGACACCGACGGCTACAACATCCCGCTTCTCTGCATCGCCGACATCATCATCTACCTGGCTAGCTACTTTGTTCGACTGAACTTTATGAGCCGCTTCGCCAAGTCGGAGGTGTCCGTCGCCAACCGGCGCTACTTTGTCGAGGAACAGATGGTGGCCGCCCCCTCGCTGGTCATTATGCTGGCGGCTGCGGCCCTCATCGGAAGGGGCGGGGTCCTACAGACCATTCGGACAGGCTTCACGGCCTATTGGGATACGCCATACATCCTGGAAATCCTGCTGGCCGGCGTGTTCTCACAAGGGACCGGCATCTTCGGCAGCCTGATCTTCCTCGACCGGCGCGAGAACACCTTCTGTGTCCCCATCAACCGATCCTCTAGCATCCTGGCCGGGGTGATTGCCTCGTACCTGCTGCTGTTCTTTCCCAACCAGAAACCGCCCCTGGAAAGTCAGCTCATGGGGGCAGGTTTCATCATTATCGCCATTATCTTCCTGGTCATCCCCCCAATATTGGCCAAGCGAAAGGCTCGCTTGCAGCAGTCGGGTCAGAGCGCGTAGGGGCATCGAACCTCGGGCTATGGGTTTTCGATTCCATTGGACCGCAACGAACATGCATGACCTTCAGCTATTACTAATACGGCAATATGCTTATTGAAAATGTGCTATCAAGAGAATACCTCCCCGTTGCAGCCAGAAAAACCATTATTCTTGGCAGCCACAACCAGCCTACTACCGGTCAGCCCCATAGAGGGACACGCCAACTTACATGGGAATTACTGGCTCTTATGATATTTCCGTTGGTGGTCTGAGGGCGTGATCTGGAGTGCAGGTGCTACTCCTATTCGATTCCGGTTGTAAAAGTCTGGATTCGAGAGGAGGAAACGGCGTGCATAGTGCAAGTGTATGCGTTCGATTACTGGTTGTCGAGAGGATAGTCATCGAACATGTCTATTTCGACGAGGATGAAGGGGTGATCGTGGTGAAACTACTTCCCAACGTGCGGGAGATGAGACGACCACGGAAAGGGATCGAAATAACCTGGGATGACAAAATCCCTGGGATGAAAAACAACAACTTTGTCGTTGAGTATGGCACCCACGCTAAGGCCAAGGAATTCTTTAAGGGCGGCAAACCCCACGACCATAAAGGGGTTGTTGGTATTTCAGAAACCCTGGTCAAAGAGGGAAATCTGCTTAAGGACAGGAAGGTCAGAATTGAGAAGATTATTTAGGTAACAGTTCAGACACTAAGGCACCAAGACACAAAGATAGATAAGAGAGGTGAAATGGAGTACTGGATAATTGGATAGTTGGATAATTGGGGTATTGGGGCGTCGTATCCATTAATCCATTTATTCATAGTAAGGTCATGGACAAAGACACCTTTGATGTCATTATTTTGATCGGTCGGCCGGCGGCGGGGAAGTCGGAGATCATTGACTATCTGAAAGATGTGGATGTGGAAACCCGCCGAAGACGATTCCATATCGGAAATTTCGAGGAGATTGATGACTTCCCCTATGTCTGGGAGACTTTCGAGATTGACGACATCTTCACCAAGCACGGAAGAGAAAGACTGTTCAGCGACGAGGATTATTATTTTAAAGATCCGTTCGTGTGGAACCTGCTCATCGAGCGGATCAATCTGAGTTTCGCCAAAAAGCTAGCCGCCGACCCCGTATACCTGGATAAGGTCACCGCCATAGTGGAGTTCTCCCGGGGAGGTGAGAACGGGTTCGGGGAGGCGTTTTCTTACCTTTCAGATGAGATCGTTAGCCGGGCCGGGATCATGTATATCAATGTTTCCTACGAGGAATCCTGCCGCAAGAACAGGAAAAGGGCCCGAAAGGGGGAGGAGGACTCTATCCTCTACCATTCCCTGCCCGACGAGAAAATGGAGTTTTATTACAAGGTTAACGACTGGGAGAAGTTAACCGCAGCCGACCTCCAGTTCATTACCATCCGCAACTTGCGAGTGCCCTACACCGTGTTTGATAACGAGCCCGATGTGACCGATAAACCCGACATTTTAGGACAGCGGCTGGAGGAAACACTGGGGAGGTTGTGGCGTATTCTTCGGGGCTAAAAGGCTAAACCCCCACAATTATAATAAAAAAGTACCTTACTTCAAGGTGCTTTTATTTTTGCAGGGAGTTTTGAGAAATCTACCCAAATTTATGATCGTTGTTAATCGTCTTTGAATCCTTGGCCTGATGCATGAACGCTTGCAGCCGGGTCTGTTTCTTAGGCCCGATTCCGAACCACCGTGTTTACGCTTACCGAACCGATATCCAAGTCAATATAATATCTTTCTTTGGTCAGGTATATACACCTGCTGTCCCGAAGCTTCGGGACGCAAAGAGTGTTTTAATGTAACAAGCAATCTCAAAAACACCTGATGTTTCACTTCGCTCAACAACCGGGGTTTCTGAATTGATGTTATTTATACGAAAAAAAATCGAAACAATCAAGTCTTTTTTCAACAAGGTATATTTTAGACGAGAGATGAAAATTATCCTTTTAAAGCTTGACAAAAACGGTAAAAATAATTATATTGAACATCATAAAGTTTCAGAATGACCGGGAAAAATTTGGTGAAAGATTTAAAAGTTTTCTTTCTGTCACAATTGGTAATATTCGTATTGGGCAGTCAGCTTTGGGCCGTAGACGATAACACCCATTATACTACTGCCGGAAATATTGGTTTGACCATTACCAACTACGGCACCTTCGGGGACGGTTTTGTTATTCAGAACCCGGTGGATCAGCCTTCCTGCGAATATCCAATCGGGTCCGGGGTCGAACACCTCTTTGACGGCGGTCTATGGATAGGGGGGAAGAGGGGTGGAACAACCCTGGTGACCACCGGGGCGGTGGATGTCCCCTCGCTGGCG
>JADHWK010000018.1 GCA_016783505.1 Candidatus Zhuqueibacterota bacterium
TTTCCATCTCTATCTGAAAGAAATCGAGTGGAGATTCAATCACAGAGATGAAAACTTGCTAAAAATCTTAAGAAAATACTTGAATCAGCCAGTTATCAAAGAACAATTTTAGTGCAACTTTAGTGGTCAATTACCAAATATAAAAAGCTAAGGGAAAAGAAGCGGAAGGAAACGTTGGATGCCTTCACCATCTTTACCTATGCCGCTGGGGTAACAGCCGGGTTCTGGGGGCTGAACATGCTGGAATCGTTAATCTTTCCACCAAAACGCTTGGAGAGGAGGACAGAACCCGTCCCGGCTGTGTCCTGGAATCTTCAAATTTGCCCTGAATCTGCTGGAATTAGTCTTTCTTTTAATTTATGATTAAAGGTGCCATCATGAAAAACCCAATCAAATTATTTGTCTCGTTCCTGGTGAGTGGTTTTTTGGCCTTACTGCTCATTACTTGTGAGTTGAGTCCTCCCTCGGCTGGCTCTGAGGAGGAGAACCCTTATGATTCCACCAGTGCCGATTATGTCCCCCCGGAAACGTATCTCTTAACGGCTTCTCCTGCCGAAGGGGAAATCATTCATACCTCTTTTGTAACGTTCAACTGGGCCGGTAATGAGCATGTCAACCAATTCTCCTATTGGTTTGATATTGGTCCCTGGTCGGTTTGGATCTCGGAGACAAGCGCCGCCTTTTATTATTTGGATGAGCGCAGCTATGTTTTCAAGGTTAAAGGGCGTTATCCCAGCGGGGCAAAGGATCCTACCCCGGCCCAGGTTACCTTTATTGTCAATGCGGTGGCCGGTCCGGCATTAATGATCAAACCCAGGAAGAAAATCGCCTCCTTCGGAACTGATTTTATGGTAGAAATTGTTGCTGAAGAAGTGACTGACCTTCTGGGTGCCCATGTCGTACTATCCTTCAACAAGGATCAATTGCAGGTTCAGCAGGTAGAGGCGGGTGAGTTCTGGGAGACAAACGGGGCCCAGGTAATGCTGTTCAAGGATGTGTATAATGACCTAGGGTTGTTGGATTTGAACGCCGCCATCTCTTTGGGGGATCATGTGGGGGTTGATGGAACCGGGGTGATCTTTCGGATTATGTTCCGTTCCTATCAGGTGGGGAGTAGTGACCTGTTGTTCACCCAGGACTGTAGATTCAGAGATCATGAACTTCGGGAAATTCCTATCTATGATATGGTGAATGGGTTGGTTGAGATAAAGTAGGTTTTTAGTTTATAGGATTAGCTCTACGATTCATAGCGATGTTTTTCTCGGAGTTAATCCGTCAGGATTTTACCTGCCCGACAGCAGCCGGGTAAAAGGCTAATGCCTTAAGTCCCTAAAATGCATCAATCTTAGAAGATATGAGGGCGTCATGTTAAGACAATTATTAACAAAAAGTTCTGTGCTTTGCGCAGCGGTGGTCATTGCAATCGTCCAAATCGCTTATGCACAGCCACCCGACACCCTGTGGACAAAGACCTTCGGGGGAAGTGATGATGATTGGGGCTACTCTGTCCAGCAGACTTCTGATGGGGGATACATCATAACTGGGTATACCTATTCCTACGGTTCGGGTGATGCTGATGTATGGTTCATCAAGACGGATGCCTCGGGTGATACGGTCTGGACAAAGACCTTCGGTGGAAGTGGTGTTGATAAAGGCCGCTCTGTCCAGCAGACCTCAGATGGGGGATATATCATAATGGGATATACCACATCCTACGGTGCAGGTAATTCTGATGTCTGGCTAATCAAGACGGATGCTGGTGGTGATACAATCTGGACAAAGACCTTCGGGGGAGGTGATAATGATTTGGGTCTCTATGTTCAGCAGACCTCTGATGGGGGATATATCATAACGGGCTTTACTTGGTCTTACGGTGCAGGTGATTCTGATGTATGGCTCATCAAAACAGATACATCCGGTGATACAGTATGGACAAAGACCTTCGGGGGAAGCGGTGTTGATAAGAGCTGGTATGTTCAGCAAACCTCAGATGGGGGATATATCATAACTGGATGGACCGATTCCTACGGCGCAGGTTCTGAGGATGTCTGGCTAATCAAGACGGATGCCTCGGGTGATACGGTCTGGACAAAGACCTTTGGTGGAAGTGATGATGATGGAGGCGTCTCTGTTCAGCAGACCTCTGATGTGGGATATATCATAACTGGATATACCAGATCCTACGGTGCAGGTGATTATGATGTCTGGCTAATCAAGACGGATTCATGGGGTGATACAATCTGGACAAAGACCTTCGGTGGAAGCGATTGGGATTGTGGCCACTCTGTCCAGCAGATCTCTGATGGGGGATATATAATTAGTGGAAAATACGGGACAGGTTCTTGGGATGTCTGGCTAATCAAGACGGATTCATGGGGTGATACAATCTGGACAAAAACCTTCGGTGGAAGCGGTATGGGCCTCTCTGTCCAGCAAACCTCTGATGTGGGATATATCATAACTGGATGGACCGATTTCTATGGTGCAGGTGATGATGATGTCTGGCTGATCCGGGTTGCTCCTGAATCTGAATATCTGGGCCCCGTCTGGCATGTCTCCACCACTGGATCGGATGAAACAGGGGATGGCTCTGAGGAAAATCCTTTTGCCACCATTCAGCACGGGATTGATGTAGCAAATGATGGAGACGAAATATTGGTTTACGATGGAACGTATAGCGAAAATATTCAAATATATAAGCCTATATCTTTAAAAAGCGTTACTGGACCATCCAACACTATTATTTCAGCCTCAATGAATGATATTGCTGTTATAACCATCGTAAGTGTTAGTGATTCAGTGGAAATTTCCGGGTTTACAGTTAGGGATGGATATCGATCTGTTGAAGGTGGTTCAGGGATGGATATTGGCGAATCAAAAGTTCTAATTGATAATTCCATATTTATAAACAATTATGCAGAATCCACTAATGCATGGGGCGGTACAATCTGTATATGGAGTACAACAACGGACGTTAAGATATCGAACACTATGATACTTCAGAACTCGGCATATAATGCTGGTGGGGCTGGAATACGTCTGGGAGATAATTCAATACCAGTAATAATTGAACTGGTGGTAATTGCTGATAATCAAGGTATGGCAATTCATGTAGATGATGGTTTGATTAATATTATTAACGCAACAATTGTAGACAATATTGGGGGATTATATTTAGGCGGATCTATTGGTGAAATAATCAACTCAATTTTCTATAACAATTCTTATCAACCTAATAGTTTTGAGATTGAGTTAGATAATTCCACTACATCTATAATCTATTCAGATATCGAAGGGGGTTACATTGGTGAAGGAAACATTGACACCAACCCACTCTTTGTAGATGCTGGGAATGACGATTACCATCTCCGGTGGGGATCCCCTTGCATCGATGCTGGTGATCCTGATTTAGATGATGATGGCATTACATGGGAAAATGACCCTGATGATCAAGACCCCGATGGGACAAGGATGGATATGGGAGCATATTATTATGACCAGTCTATAATAGGTGAATTATTCATTCGCATCACCGAAGGCGATATTGTCAATGATGGAGGAGCATCTGAGGGCTGTAGTTGGGGTGACTATGATAATGATGGTGATTTGGATTTCTTTGTTACAAACAGGCATGATCAAGACAACTTTTTTTATCAAAATAATGGCGATAGTACTTTTAGGAAAATTACCTCAGATGTAATTACTACCGATGGTGGTAATTCTTTTAGCAGTAGTTGGGCAGACTATGACAATGATGGCGATTTGGATTTGTTTGTCGCTAATGGTAATAATCAGAATAACTTTTTATATGCTAACACTGGCGCTGCCACCTTTGTCAAAATTACTACAGGTGATATCGTCAATGATGGAGGTGATTGTATGGGTTGTAGTTGGGGCGATTATGATAATGATGGTGCTTTAGATTTGTTTGTCGCTAACGACAATAATCAAAACAACTTTTTATATGTCAACAATGGCGATGGCACATTTGCCAAAATCACCACTGGTGATATTGTGAATGATGGGGGTAACTCTCATGCTCCTAGTTGGGCTGATTACGACAATGATGGTGATTTGGATTTATTTGTCGCTAATGGTAATAATCAAAACAACTTTTTATATTCCAACCATGGTGACGGCACATTTTCTAAAATAACTATCAGCGATATTGTGAACGATGGATGTTATTCTCACAACAGTAGTTGGGGCGACTATGACAATGATGGTGATTTGGATTTATTTGTCGCTAATGGTAATAATCAAAACAACTTTTTATATTCCAATAATGGAGATGGCAACTTTATCAAAATTACCACAGGTGATATTGTCAACGATGGAGGTTATTCAGGGGGGAGTAGTTGGGGCGATTATGATAATGATGGTGATTTGGATTTATTTGTCGCTAATGGTGGTCAAAGCAACTTTTTATATTCTAATAATGGTGATGGCACATTTACTAAAATCATTACTGGTAATGTCGTTAATAGTGGAGGTCTTTCTAATAGTTGTAGTTGGTGCGATTATGACAATGATGGTGACTTAGATTTGTTTGTGGCAAATGAAGAAGATGAGGATAACTTTTTGTATCAGAACAATGGGAATGATAATAATTGGATCAATATTCAATGTGTTGGTGTAGCTTCAAATACCTCGGCTATTGGTGCAAAAGTCAGAGTTAAAGCCACAATCAATGGAAACTCTGTGTGGCAGATGCGGGAAATTTCAGGTCAAACGGGTTATGCCAACCAAAACAGTTTAAATGACGAATTTGGTTTGGGAAATGCTACGATTATTGATTCCATCAAGATTGAATGGCCTTCTGGTATTGTGCAAATTTTGAATAATGTGGCAATAAATCAGTTTTTGATAGTAACGGAACCACCCTATGCTCCACCTGGCGTGGAGGTGTTTGACGTCACCACCGAACAGCACGGGGACGTGCCCATCTCCTTTACCCTGACCAATTCCCCGGCCGATTCGGTAACTTTTGAATTCTTCTATTCGGTTGCTGCCGATTCCCCCTGGGTGGAAGCGACGGTATATCTGGAAGGGATCAATGCTTCCAACCCAGGCCAACAGGTTTTCGACCCTGTAATGGCAAAAGTCCGTACGAGGAACACTAACTTATCCAATCGGACTAAGTGTGTCTTGAATGAAGTCCAGAAAAACCGATCCGATGGGATGGATGTGAAGAGGCTTTCCTCTTCGAAACTTAATAGAATCGGATTTACCCCAATTCTGGGGGGTAAGGCTGGAGAGAACGGGTTTAAGGATTCCAGGACCGGCAAATTGAGACCGACCTCAATAGCCACTGAGGATACACTGATCGTCATCTGGTATTCGGCATTAGATTTGCCGGGAAGTGATTGGGGCACGGTTAGTTTTAAAATCCGGATTACCGATCCTTTTTATACCATAGAGGATTCCACTGGCCCCTTCAGGGTGGACAATCATCACGGTACGGTATCCATAGATTCCCTGGCCCAGCAGCAACGCCGGGACGTGGTGATCCATTACACCTTATTTGATCCCGCCGGGGATGGTTTGGGCATCCGCTGTCAGTTTTTTAATACCTTCTTAAGTCAATGGCAAAACATGACCCTGACGGGGGATACGTCCAATATCGGTCCATCAAATTATCGGGGATCCGTTACCTGGAACTCCATGACTGATTTGCCCGATCAACTGATGGTGGGGACCTATATTCGGATTATCCCTTACGACAACTGGCAATCGGGGGTGATAGATAACAGTAATTGGATCACCGTTGACAATCGCCCCTGTCCTATGATTACCTCCGTATTCCCTGATAGTGGTTCGTTGATCTTCTTCAACGATAGCTTTTCCTTTACTTTTGACCAAAATATGGATGCCTCTACCTTTGAGCATAACATCACAGTTATCGGTTCCATCACCGGTCCCCACACCGGGGCGGTTCAGTATGATGATAGCACCAAAACAGTGACCTTTATATCAGATAGTCTGTTTGCCTCTGGTGAAATAATTGATATAACGTTATCGGATAATCTGAGGGGTGAGAACGGAATGCCGTTTGATGGGAATGGAAATGGGGATCCCGATGGTACACCCAATGATGATTACACCTGGAATTATTCGGTGGGATTGTTGGGGGATTATGATCTGAACGGTATGATTGACTTCGAGACAGACTTTACAGACTCTTTCCGGTTGGCATGGAACCATCAAGATTTGAGCAGGGAGATTGGGCCGGTAACCGGAGAGATCCCCCATCTCATCCCCCGGTTAGATGGCCGGATTGATTTTGAGGATCTGATGGTTTTTGCAGCGATGTGGAACTGGTCGGACCTCAACTCAGCAGGGGCTGCTTTGAAAATGGCTGGAAAAACACTCATAACTAATATTGGGAGTGCTGTCCTTGAACAACAAACGGTGGCCGATGAGACGCTTGTATTTGAGTTGCATGTTAAGGATGCTTCGGAGTTTGTTGCTGCGAAGATAGTCCTGCATTATGATCCAATGATTTTGAAATACGTGGGATCGGAGAAAGGGGATTTTCTGGAAACGGATGATGGTGCAGTGGCCTTCTTTGATCGAGTTGATTCAGAGGAAGGGGAAATTGTAATTGTAACCTGTCGTTTAAGCCAAAGCAGTCCTTTTGTTAATGGGAATGGGAAGATAGCGACCCTTACCTTCAAACGGTTAGAAGAGGGTAAATCTACCCTGACTATGGAATACCTGTTAAAGAACGATAGCAATCAACCACAATATGATAGTCAGGAATTGAGGGTTGATACTTCACCCCAGGTACCAAAAGATTATGTTCTCTACCAAAACTACCCCAATCCATTCAACCCGATAACCACCATTAAATACGGGCTTCCAAAGAGTTCAAAGGTAACCATGAAGGTATTCAATATCATCGGGCGGGAAGTGGCCACCTTGGTTAATGAGAATCAACTTGCCGGTTACCATCAGACATCCTGGGATCCATCTGGTTATTCATCCGGAATCTATTTTTATCAAATTCAAGCAGGGGAGTTTCAGAAGATCCGGAAGATGATTTTGTTAAAGTGAGATCCCAAATTTTCTATAAATTCTGAGAAAAGAAGGCTATATTAAGCAGGAGGCTTTGTTATTATTTGCATTTGAACTTTTTTTGCCCATTTTTAATAGAAATTTTTTCGGGTTTTAAAGGTAAGACATTCCAAACTACTCTTGTTTTTTCTTTCATTTCTCCTTATTATTTCAACTGGTATGTCCGGCACCTGCGTTAGTCGGCCGGTTGGGCCGTGGATGGATTTGTAGCCTAGCTATTAGTCATGATCGCTCATATTAATCGGTCAGTTGATAAATATCGAAGAAATGCCTGAGGAACATTGGCCGGTTTGCCAATGCTGTGGGGGCTTTAACCACCACCAGGCCAGGAGCGATTCCGGCGCTAGCATCTAAAGACAAATTAACAGAATTTTGAACGTAAAAGTAGAGTGAATATAGCTGGGGGAATCTTAAGATAAATGAGGAAATCAAAGGGGGCTATTTTCAAAAGATCACCAGGTTTTCAGCAACTGCGTTAGAAACGGTTCGGGTAATTTTGGCTTAATTCCAGGTACAGTCCAAAAGTAAGGAAGGAGTAATACAATGATTAAAAAGAAATTTTGTGTTTTGATATTGTTGGCTATTTCTGTCCGGGTCTCCTTCTCCCAGGATCCAAATGTTGGTGACCCCATGTACACTAAGTGGGGCTGGATGGACGGGAATCAAATCCGTATCCAGTTTGCCAACCACGCAGAAATTGGTCACTGGCCCGATCCCCTTTCCGGTGAATGGCCCCAGGGGTCAGGCACCGCCTACATTGACGGGGTAGCTTTCATCGTGGCCGCAGAAGCGGTTGATATTAATGGGAACACCTTCCACACAGTGGAGACCCAATACCGGGAGTGCATGGACAATATGGAGATCATGCCCTGGGGTTTTTATCCCTTACCTGGGTATTGTAATCCCCAGGGGACAGCCCCGGCCTTAAGCGATGACCCGGACACCTGGCCGGTTCATTGGCCCGGTCAGCCGGATAGTTTGGACGGGCACTGGAATGGGTATTTCGGTATGGATAATTTTTATCCGGATTTGGAATCCTATTTCGTAATGGATGATGACAAAGATCTGGAATTTGATTTTTACCCGGATTCCACTGATAGTTCACGAAGGGGACTGGGTATAGAAGTATCTGTTAGGGGTTTTCAATGGGATCATGTGCTGACCGAAGATATTCTATTCTGGCAGTATGATATTATTAATGAAGGAACGACAGATTATGACCAAGTATATGTGGGATTTTATTTTGATGCGGGGGTTGGGAATGATGAGGGGTCGGATGACTGTGGGTTCTACGACGAATTATTGGATTTAGCCTATGCTTGGGATTACGATAATATCGGGGGACATCCACCCAACACCTGGAGTCCAGTTGCTTATACGGGGTTTTCCTTGTTGGATACCCCGGATCATTTAGGTTTAACAGGATTTCAATGTTTTGCTGTACATCACCCTGACCTTGATGAGGATGAATTGGTCTGGGAAGCCTTTTCAGGGCCTCCTGCTGTAGACTCAATTTTATACGTGAATCTTGGCATGCTTGCTTCATCAGGGCCTTTCTCGTTGAGCGCTGGAGAAACGAAGCAAGTTACTATGGCCTTACTATTTGGTTGGGACTTGGACGATCTCAAGCGCAATGCCTCCTTTGCCCGCTCCTTCTATAATGGGGGATTTAGTTTTGATACCCATGATGTTTCAATCACGTCCCCAATAGGCGGAGAGACCCTGAGTGGAAGCGTAGATATTAACTGGTCTGCCAGCGGAACCGGAGATCCTCTAGAAGTAGATATCTACTACAGTTTTGATGATGGCAATACATGGACATTGTTGGCCGAAAACACACTAAATGACGGTGTATTTACTTGGGATACTACAACTCTGGTGGATGGTATCTTTTACCGTCTTATGGTGTTAGCGACTAACGAGCAAGGTGTTGGGATGAGCATTTCCGATACATCATTTACCATCAACAACCCTGTTGCCGCAGCCCCGCAGGTGATCTTACAATCTCCTGTGGGCGGAGAAGAATTAATTGGAAGCCATAGTATCACTTGGAGGGCTGGTGACGCCGATGGAGATATGGTGAGCGTAGATGTATTGAGTAGCACAGACGGAGGTGAAACCTTTAACTTAATTTCTTCTGGAGAGGATAATGACGGCCAATTCGAATGGGACACAAATCTTTTCCCCAATGGAAGCAATTACAAAATTAAACTCGTGGTCAGCGACGGAGCCCTCATGGGAGAAGATGAATCCGATGACATATTTCAAGTAAACAATCCTCGGTCATCTTTATCTGATTTTTATCCCGATACTCTTGGTGTTGTCCACGTCGCAGGTCCCGGGACCGGTTCAGTGCAAGTAAACATTGTTTTTCCATCGGCTTTAACATATCACATTTATGAAATTTCTTTCGATGATACCAGTGGAGACCAAACAACTTATGATGTTTTAGACCTCACCATAGGAGAGTTTGTGATATTAGATGCCGAAGAACTGACCTCCGAGGTGGAGGGTCCTCTTTTCGATGGCATAAGGCTACTTATTGACAACGATGAAGGGGTAGATCTGATTGACTCCCTTACGGGATGGATGCCCGGCAGCAGCAGCAATTTTGAGGGTGAGGTGGTGCTTTCTGCTGGGGCACTGCCCTATCCGGCCGATTATGAAATTGAGTTTTTTGATCAGATTGTAGGTACCGATTCGAGTTCGACGCCCAAGGATGTGAATTTTGAGGTAAGGAATATTACCGAGGATCGGTGGGCTAATTTCAGGTTTACCGACCTTAACGGGGACGGTTTTTGGTCATCCAATGAGCGGATTACCATTCGGGAGAGATTTGATGGTGTGGAGTATCGGACATGGAAGGTGATCTTGACGGATACTACGACGGGGACGGGCGAGGGGATCGCCCCCGGGGAAGGTGATGTCTTCTTAATTCGAACGACAAAACCCTTTAGATCGGGGGATGTCTTTAGATTTCCGGAGGTGATTACTGCAATTGCTTTTTGGCCATACGAAACTAATTCGCCTTATAATTACTCTTTGTTGCAGAATTACCCCAATCCTTTCAATTATACAACCACCATCAAATACGGGCTTCCCCAAGAGTTAAAGATAACCCTGAAGGTATTTAACATTCTGGGGCGGGAAGTAGCCATCTTGGTTGATGAACATCAAGGTGCCGGTTACCACCGAATAAACTGGGATGCATCCAGTTATTCCTCCGGAATCTATTTTTATCAAATTCAAGCGGGTGAGTTTCAAAAGATCCGGAAGATGATCCTTCTGAAATAAGGTCAAATGACCAAAACAAATGTAGCCGCACCCCGAGGATTCGGGGTGCGTAGTTATCCGACCACCCGCAGACATGTTAGTCGGGCACCTGACCGAAAGCCTGCGGCTACAATCGAGAAATAGCTCCATTTAAACAATGGGGCTTTTTTTATTTAAGATTGTCACCAAATTGTAAGCCAAAGCTCTTGGCGGATGTTGCCATCCACCAGAAATTCGATACCAACAAATCTGTCCCGTCCCGAAGCCTCGGGATTCGGGACAACATCCTCGACGAGCATAAGACTGTAGGCAAATTTTAAACTTGACTTTAAGACCTAATGTCATTATATTTTCATAAATGGCTAAATTCAAACTTTATTCCAACTTCACACCCCGGGGGGATCAGGGGGAGGCGATTCAGGGGCTAACGGAAGGGCTGAAGGGGGGGGAGAGGTTTCAGACCCTGTTGGGGGTGACCGGCTCAGGGAAAACCTTTACCATGGCCAACGTGATCGCCAACTGGGGCCGGCCCACCTTAGTCATCTCCCACAACAAAACCCTTGCCGCCCAGCTCTACGGTGAGTTCCGGGGTTTTTTCCCCGAAAATGCAGTAGAATATTTCATCAGCTATTATGATTATTACCAGCCTGAAGCCTACGTTCCCACCACCGACACCTACATCGAGAAGGACACCTCAGTTAACGATGAGATTGACCGGATGCGGCTCAAGGCCACCTCGTCCCTGATGGAGCGGGATGACGTCATCATCGTGGCCTCGGTCTCCTGCATCTACGGGCTGGGTTCACCCCAGGACTACCGGGAGTTGCTCCTCTTCCTAAAAGTAGGAGACCGAATAGGCCGCCGGGAGCTTTTGCACAAGCTGGTGGACATTCATTACACCCGTAATGACATTGACTTTCCCCGGGGGAGTTTTCGGGTGCGGGGGGACGTGGTCGAAATCCATCCGGCCTACGAAGAGACCGCCGTCCGGGTGGAGCTTTTCGGCGAGGAGATTGACCGTATTTCAATTGTTGATTTGTTGACGGGTGAAATCAAGGAAAGCAGGGAAAGGGCTGCCATCTACCCGGCCAAGCATTTTGTCACCACCCCCCCCAAGCTATCCCGGGCCATCAAGACTATCCGGGAAGAGCTGAAGGAGCGATTACAGGATTTTAGAAGCCAGAACAAGCTGCTGGAGGCTCAAAGACTGGAGATGCGTACCAACTATGACATCGAGATGATGGAGGAGATCGGCTACTGCACCGGTATCGAGAATTACTCCCGCCACCTCTCGGACCGCAGGCCCGGGGAGCGGCCGGCGGTGCTTCTGGACTTCTTCCCCCCGGATTTCCTCACCATCATTGACGAATCCCACGCCACCGTACCCCAGATCCGGGGGATGTATCACGGCGACCGCTCCCGCAAGGAGACGCTGGTGGAATACGGCTTCCGCCTGCCCTCGGCCTTGGACAACCGTCCCCTGTATTACGAAGAGTTCGAATCCCTGCTAAAAAACGTCATCTTCGTCTCCGCCACCCCGGCGGAGTTTGAGCTTCAGCGCTCCGTGGGGGTGGTGATAGAGCAGATCATCCGACCTACCGGGCTGATGGACCCCGAGGTGGAGGTAAAGCCGGTGGCCAATCAGATTGATGACCTCATCGCCCAGATCCGGGGGAGGGTTCAGCGGAAGGAGCGGGTGCTGGTGACCACCCTCACCAAGCGGATGGCCGAGGATCTGACCGATTATCTGAAGGGGCTGGACATCAAGGTGCGGTATCTCCATTCTGAGATAGATGCCTTAGACCGGGTGGACATCCTCCGGGAGCTGAGGCTGGCTGAGTTCGACGTGCTGGTGGGGATTAACCTGCTCCGGGAGGGGCTGGACCTGCCCGAGGTGTCCTTAGTGGCCGTTTTGGATGCCGATAAGGAGGGATTCCTGCGATCAGAGGTTTCCCTGATGCAGACTGCTGGTCGTGCAGCTCGCAACATCAACGGTAAGGTGATTTTCTACGCTGATAAAGTTACGCAGTCTATGGCCAAGGTAATTTCGGAAACGAGCCGCCGCCGCCGGCTCCAGGCCAAATACAACAGAAAGCACGGGATTACGCCCCAATCAATTTATAAATCGGTTGAGGAGGTGATGATGGCCACTGCCGTGGCCGACGCCCGGCCTATGGGGAAGAAGCCCCGTTTCGTCCGGGATGCCCGGTTGCAGTTCGCCTCAGAGCTGGAAAAAGAGGCCCTCATCGAGGGCCTGACCCGGGAGATGGAAGAGGCGGCCTGCAACCTGGAGTTCGAACGGGCGGCAGAGATCAGGGATGAGATAAGGAGGTTGAAGGAGAGTTAATCCAATCCCAGACTGATTTGATTATTCCCGAATTTAGTAGCCAGTTAAGGAACTGCCGTATCAATTTCCAGAAGAGTCAAAAATTTAAAAACTATTGATTTTTATTTTCATCAATATTATGTTAGGCTGCTATAAAATGGTAATTAATATCGTATTTTATCACTAAAAATATTTTATGGAGGTAGTGATATGAAAAAGATACTATTAGTGACTATTATACTGTCTTTACTGGCAATGAATTTCATGTCTTGTTCTGATGACTCACCGACTGAACCTGAGCCAACACTAGCTGAAAAATTACAGGAAGCTTTGGATAATGGACTTGAAGCATACAATGGTATAGGCATTTCGGCCGCTGTAATAATGCCCGATGGTGAGATATGGGTCGGTGTAAGCGGAGTGTCTCATGGAACAACGGCAATAACATCTGACATGCCATTTGCTGCCGGAAGCATTGCGAAAAATTTTACGGCTACGACAATTCTTCAACTTGCGGAAGAAGGAGAACTCACTTTGGAAGATTCGCTATATGAATGGCTGCCTGCATATCCATATGTTGATAGTACGATTACGATCCGGCAACTTCTAAATCATACAAGCGGCCTTTATGACTTTGTGGATAATCCAGATTTTTGGAATGCCATTTTTGAAGAACCATCGAAAGTCTGGACTCCTGAAGAAATGATACTAGCGTTCAATCGTGAATCTGTTTTCCCCAAGGGGACCGACTGGAATTATTCTACGCTAGGCTACGCTCTGCTTAGAATGATTATCAAGAAAATAACCGGATCGGAAATATCTACAGTAAACAGGAATCGCTTCTGGATTCCACTGGGCCTTGCCAATACGTTTACATCAATGGGGGAGGCTCTTCCCGCCAATACAGCGCATGGCTGGTGGGACCTTGATGGGGACGGTACTTATGATGACTTTTTCCCCTGGCCAAGGACCGCCTTTGCCAGTGGAATTGCCGGCGAAGTGTTTTCCACTGCGGAAGACCTGGCAAAGTGGTCACAAGCCTTGTTTCACAATCTTAGTGTGCTCAGTCAGCAGTCTCTCGATCAGATGCTTACTTTTCATTCTCCCTGTACTGGGGAAGAGTTTATATGTGCCGGCTATGGTTTAGGGGCAGTGAAGTATCAACCGGAGCTTTTCAACGGTTTGGAAGCATATGGACACAGTGGTAACGCACCCGGATATGCTGCGGCTTGTTTGTATTTGCCTGATTATGATGTATGTTTTGGATTTACGGATAATACCGAAGAAGGTGATGCGGTGCTGACTGTAGCTGATCTCCTGAGCATTATCACGAGTCATCTTGAAGAAACGCCCTAGCTTAAACTGCCGACAGCCATCGGGCGGAACGAGGGATAGCAGAGCCAGCCTAACAAAAGGTTCAACCTGACCAAACCGCCGTGCTTCAATTAAAGTTACGTGGTAAAATTGAAAGTTTTATGCGTTGTATTAGCATTAGTGTAAACGGCTTGGCAGGTTAACCTTAGCGTTTATCGTAAACTTACTGTAACCTGCGGAATTTATCAAATATTGATGCTATTGAATCCGAATTTTTCATCTCGATTGCGCCTATTTCGATGAAGAGATGGGCCGGGCCCCGGGGTGGGATCCTGAGCATACCCATGCCATTCAGATAAGGATAGGCTTTTAGCGATTGGAAAGACTAATTTCACCTGAAAATACTCTTTTTGGCTTATCTGTTATGTCACCCCCACCTTTACCCCGTTAGATAAGTAAACAATCTAACGGGGCAAGCCCTCCCCCATCCAGGGGGAGGGGATTCCATTGGTTTTGCTCCAAGATTCTGAAATGATCTAATCAAAAAAATATCTAGAATTAGGGTAAACCCCCAATTTTAAATAATTCATAAAGCTTTGGTTCCCCTCCCTTGATGGGAGGGGCCTGCCCTGTTAAATATTAATATTAGCAATAATTTTCTCCCTATTTTCAAGATTTTTATTTTGATAGAAATATCTTCTGAAATATATTTATCCTATTTAACAGGGTGAAGGGTGGGTGATACAGTTATTTTCCTACGATGATTAAGAATATTTTAATGTTCTTTTGTCCCGTCCCGAAGCTTCGGGATCCGGGATGGAGGTTTCATTATCAAAGAAAGAGAAGGGCGGATGATCTGTTATCCGCCTTTTTTTATGATTGATTAATTTAAAAAATTTTCGTATCTTAAAAATCAAACTTTGACATTACAATATACATTGAATAAAACCGATGAATCGGTTAGTTCTATTGTAAGGGCGAGATCGGTGCCCCCCGAATAATTTCGGGGGCTATCGTGTTCAAATCGGTCAGGCCGCCGACTGATTAACAAATAACCCCGAAGCTTCGGGGTTAAACGAAACCCAAAACGTCTATTATAACCGTTTCAACGGTTTGTAATCTGATACATACTATCAAAAGATCGTTTCGCAAGACCCTTTGGGCCTAAAAAACAATTTTTGCCAAAGTTTGGTTAAAAGTTAGCATGCATCCACTGACTAAAGAGATTCGAACCTTTCTGACCGAGCATGCGGACCCGGAACGGGTCAGGGGAGCCCAGCGCTATTTCAAAGAGGGGTTCAAGGGTTATGGGATTACCCAGGCCAAGGTGCAGGATTTTGTCAATCGGACCCTTCGCTCCTTAAAATCCCCTTTGAATTTAGCAGAGACGTTATCCGTAGCAGAGGAGCTTTTCCGAAGCCGAATGTATGAGGAGGCGGTATCGGCCTTCATCCTTCTGGAAAAATATAAAAAGCAGTTTAAAGGTAAAACCCTGAATCTATTTTCTCAATGGATTGATAAATATGTTGAGAATTGGGCTACCAATGATAGTTTCTGTATAAAAGTCGTTTATCACTGTTTTATGAACTATCCTAAGTTGTCCCCCGAGCTGACCAAATGGACGGGGTCTCAAAACCAGTGGATGCGGCGGGCTGCATGTGTGGTGCTGGTGAAACTGGTTCTTAAATCAGACAAATTCAGGTCCCAGGGCTTTCAGATTGCCGAGACGTTGCTCGATGATCGGGATGAAATGGTGCAGAAGGGGGTGGGTTGGCTGTTGAAGGAGCTGTCCCGGAGGGATCGGAAATCAGTTATGGACTTCCTCAAGGAACATTATTGTCAAGTTCCCCGACTCGTCCTTCGGTATGCCACCGAACGGAGGAACCGAGAGCAGAGAAAAAGTGTGCTGAATGGAGATTTTAACTAAGATTTATTCTGCGTTCTTTCAAGGTTGAATTTTTCCTACCTTCACTTAAAAGTAAATGAATCTTAATCTGAAGGTGTTTCAAATGCTTCAAGGTGAAACCTTGAAGCAACAAGTTTCGGTAACCGCGAAATGTATTTACACGAAAATATCAGCGCTTGATCGGTCAGGCGCCCGACCGAAGTGTTTCGCGTTACCCAATTTTTGCGGTAACGGGTCTTTATATGCTTTTAACTTAACGTGCCATTAATAAATCTTACTGGAAATGAGTTTATCAGAATAACATTGGTCAACTACTAGATTTATACTGTATTCAATTTTTCTTTAAATCTGGAGGAAATATGGGGTCTTACGTTACCGAACAAAATTTAGAATCAAAGACCCAGCAGTGGCTGAAACGTATCGAGCCGTTCAATCAGCATAAGATGGAACTGGATAAGGAAAAATCCGCCCTGCTGGTCATTGACATGCAGACCTTCTTTCTCGATCCCGGTTCTCCCACTTTTACTCCTGGGGGACTGGCCATCCTGCCCAATGTCAAAAGGTTGATCGAGGCCTTTCGGGACGCCCGCCGGCCGGTGATCTACACCCGTCATGTCCACCATCCAGACGGGAGTGATGCCGGGATTATGGGCTGGTGGTGGGAGGGGATGTGTATCGAAGGGACGAAGGAAAGCGAGATACATCCCGAAATCACCCCTGATTCCCATGAAAAAGTGATTACCAAACACCGTTACTCCGCATTTTACAATACTGATCTGGAAACTATTCTCCGTTGTCAGAAGATTGAGGACCTGGTCATTACCGGGATCATGACCAACCTGTGCTGTGAATCTACCAGCCGGGACGCCTACTTTCGTGATTACCGCACCTTCTTCCTGGCAGACGGTACCGGGACGATCAATGAAGAAATGCACCTTGCCAGTTTGCTCAATCTGGGGTACGGTTTTTCCTATGTAACGACAGCTCAAGAAGTGTTAAGTCAGTTATGAATTTAGCCCATTTTACTACTCCATTCCCCCTTTGTTTTGTAGCCAATTTTTAGTGGGTCATCCGCCGGAATTCTGGGGTGTCGATATAACAGTCGAGGATGACAACATCCTCGACGAGCATGGGAGTTCACGGGATATTAACCCAGATTCGGAAAGCATCGAATGACACTGAAATAACTGAAGAAAAAAAATTCCAACTTCAATAATCAGCAGATCACATAAAATAATTTTTGAAATTTAGGCCCCGAAGCTTCGGGGAACTTTTTGAAATAGATAGTAACTTTAAAACATGTCTCATCCCATCGTCGCCATAATCGGTCGGCCCAACGTGGGCAAGTCAACGCTGTTCAACCGTATCCTCCGCCAGCGGCGGGCCATCGTGGATGGCCAGGCCGGGATTACCCGGGATCGGCATTACGCCCACACCTCATGGGACGGAGTGGGGTTCACCATGGTGGACACCGGGGGTTTTCTGCCCCGAAGCGAAACCGGTATCGAAGTTGAGGTCAAAAACCAAATTCAGATTGCATTGGAAGAGGCCGATGCGCTGTTGTTTCTGGTGGACGCCAAGGACGGGGTGACCCCCATTGACGAGGACATCTCCCGGCTGCTGAAAAAATCCCCCAAACCCATTCTGCTGGTGGCCAATAAAGTGGACGGGAGTCCGGAGCGGGAGTGGGGGATGGGGGAGTTTTACCGATTAGGGTTGGGCGATCCCGCCCCCATTTCGGCCCTAAACGGCTGGCGGGTGGGGGAGATGCTGGACCTCATTGTGGACAGTTTGCCTAAGAAGGTAAGTCCTAAAGAGGAAGAAGATGCCCTTCGGCTGGCGGTGGTGGGCCGGCCCAACGTGGGGAAATCTTCCTTAATTAACGCTTTTTTAGGAGAACCCCGCCTGATTGTAACCCCAACCCCGGGCACCACCCGGGACGCCATTGACTCCTACATTGGCTATTTTAAACAGAAGATCCTGCTCATTGATACGGCCGGTATTCGCCGCAAGCAGAAGATCACCGGGGGGGTCGAATTCTACAGCACCGTGCGCGCCCTAAGGGCCCTGGACCGCTGCCATGTAGCTGTTATAATGATTGACGGAACCGAGGGGTTGACCCACCAGGATGTCCTGATTCTGGAGGAAGCCCTGCAGCGGCGGAAGGGGGTGGTTCTGGCTGTAAACAAGTGGGACTTAGTCCCCAAGGATGTCCACACCCTGAGTGCCTACGAAAGGGCCATCAAGGGGAAATTGGGACGGCTTGATTTTGTCCCAGTCCTTTTTGTCTCCGCCCTGACCAAAAAACGCCTCTTTAAGATACTGGAAATGGCCCAGAACATCTTCGGGGAATGTCAAAAACGGATTGAAACCGCTAAATTGAATGATGCGATGGGACCCATCATTGAACAGAGTCCACCACCGGCAGTGCGGGGTAAATTCATTAAGATCAAATACGTCACTCAGGTAAGCACTTTGCCCCCGAGGTTTGTCTTTTTCTGCAATGAGCCCCGACTGGTCAAGGATCATTATAGAAGATTTCTGGAAAACCAGATCCGGGGACTCTACGGTTTTGAAGGGGTGCCCATAAATATCGTTTTTAGGAAGAAATGATTGAAAAGAACTTAGCCCCGAAGTTTAGGGGCAACTTTTTAGAAATTTCGAGGCCTCGGGGATATAAACCAATAAACCCCCCTGTATCCCCCCTTAATAAGGGGGGAATTAAAGGGGGGATGGAATTTCAACTGAGACAGTTCTTAGAAATTCCGAGACATATAAAGTTAGCCGGCAGAAAAATATAAAGTTATATTACGAATCAGAGGAAGTTGGGGATTAATTGATCAATTATTTAAAAGCAACATCCATAGAAGTAAGGTAAATATGTGATTTTATGTTTGAATTTTATCTGTGCGGATCAGTTCGATCTGTTCAATCCGTGTTCCATTAAGTCTTTATTTTAGTTCTGATAATCATACAACTATCTATGAAAAGTATCTTATTGTTAATCGTAGGCTTGATTTGTGCAATCCAACCTTTGTTCTCACATAACAGGGTCACCGCCATCCTGGCCGACCGGGAATCGGGGAAAATCTCCTACGGTCAGTCCCTAATATTTCTTTATCAAACTTTAAAAGAACCCGAAAAACTGCCGCCGGAATATAGGGAGATTGGAGGTTTCATAAAATGTGGGACGGGCATTATTGCAGAGATACGGGATAATTGGGATAAGATTCCATATTCTGAAAGAGCAAAGCTGAGACAGATTTTAAATCGGCCCGACCTTCCTCTTTCTAAACTAAGCCCCAGCGGCCGGTTTAAGATCCATTACGACTTGACCGGAAATAACGCCACCCAATTATCATTTGTGGACTCCGCCGCAGCTATTTTTGATCATTGTTACGATTTTGAAGTTAATACCCTTGGATATGATACGCCCCCCATTGATGATGAAGATGAACCAGAATACGATATATATTTGTTAGATCTTCTACCGCAGGGTGCGTATGGATGGACTATGCGGGAAGATCCTGTGCCAGAGGGCAGACCCAACGATTATACGAGCTACATTGTAATTGACAACGACTTTACTGGTTATCCCACACCCGGGATTTATGGATTGAGGGTAACTGCTGCCCACGAATTTCACCATGCTATTCAGTTTGGATATAGTTATCGTGAGAATGATATATATTTTATGGAAATAACCAGTACATGGATGGAGGATGTGGTTTACGATGAGGTTAATGATTATTACAATTATTTATCAGCCTTTTTTTATAATCCGCAAGCTCCCCTTGATGAGTACAATTCGACGTTGTATCCTCTTCACGAATACGGTTCCTGTATCTGGAACCACTTTTTAGAACAGAATTTTGGAAGGGATATTGTAAGACAGATCTGGGAGGATATTGTTCAGCATCCCAGTCTTGAGGTGATGGATGATGTATTTAAAAACGATTATAACACCAATTTCAGCTTGGAATTTTCCAAATTTTCCCTCTGGAACTATTTTACATCAAATAGGGCGGATACTGTTCTTTATTACGAAGAAGGCCAAAACTATCCGCCTATTACCCTAAGCGGCGAGGGCGGAATGGCATTTGATACCACTTTTTCTGTATCTTCAAATCATTTAGCTTCTCACTACTATGGCATTACTCCTGAGTATGCCGGGGATTACCGGATCATCATGCGCCATCTGGATAATGGGGAAAACTGGGGAGGGTGGGTGGTAAATGAGGAAGATTATAGTGTTTACCCTTTCGACTTTTCGGCTGGTCAGAGTGGGTTATCAAAGGTAGAGGAGTTGGGGGAAAGCGAAGATTTGATTTTAATCTCTTCCAACGCTCATTTTTCCGACATAGATGATTTTGAATATGTTATTAACCTTCAAATGGGGGTCCAGTCCAATCTGGCAAATGTGTTTATCTACCCTAATCCCTACCGGGGTGATCAACACGGGGGGTATATAATTTTCTCTAATTTAGTGTATCATTCAAAAATATCCATCTACACCCCTAATGGATTCCTCGTTAAACAAATGGACGAAAGGAACGCTGGGGGGGAGGTAGAATGGCTCCTGGACAACGAAAAGGGGGAGAAAGTGGCCTCCGGCATCTACATCTATTACATTTCTGCCGATGGTGAACAGAAAGTAGGGAAGTTGGCAATAATTCGTTAAAAAAAAGCTTGACATTAAATTTTTTTATCTTTATATTATTTCTAAATTGTTAATTTAAATAAGAGGTGAAAAATGAAGTCGAGAATGTTTGTTGTTCCGATCATGCTCCTTGCCTTTTTAGCGACTTTGCCTGCAGCTTCCTCAGGTCAAAGCCTGGAGGAGAAACTCCAAGAAATGGCTGAGTATAACGCCAAACAGTATATTCAACCGTTGATAACCGCCTTTGGAACAAACATGAACTCTGGTCTTTATCACACGGCCAAGGTTCATAAAATGCTGGGTTTTGATTTCAAAATCAACGTCATGATGGACCTGGTCCCGGACGAGGAGACATCTTTCGATTTTGCACTGCCGGATTTAAGTTATCAAATTGTTGCGGGTCAGGATACTTTTTCACTGGATCTGCCAGCGGAATCCATTTATCCGGACAGAACTTCACCCACCTTTTTTGGGGAAGATGCTCCCGTTCCCATTGCCCCAAACCCAAATACCGCTCGTGCCGCTATTGAAACTCAGCTTGAGGCTCAAGGGGCAACACCTCAGATTATTCAGCTAGCTTCCAACCAAATCGATTCCATTGTCAGCCTTCTTCCCGAATTTGCCATTCCAGGAATTGGTGTCCAAGCCCTGCCCCTCTTTTTTCCTCAGATAAGCGTGGGATTACCCTTTCATATTGAGGTTATGCTCAGGGGATTTCCATCCTTGGAGGTTGAAGATCTGGGCAAAATATCTTTTTTCGGGTTTGGGATTAAACATCAACTAGATCAATACATTCCCATTCCCATGTTCCCAGTGGCCATAGCCGCCCAATTCGGCTTTACTACCTTCAGGGTTGGTGATATTTTAGAATCCAATCACACCAACATCAGTCTTCAGGTAAGCAAAAGCGTCCCATTCCTGACAGCCTATGCTGGATTTGGGATTGATAACTCTGGCATGACGATTAAATACACCATGCCAGCCGGTACCCTGCCTAATCAATTGGAAGATCAGGAAGTAGAGTTCGACATTGATGGGGAGAACGGGTTCCGGGCAACCTTTGGGATCAGGCTCAAACTTCTTCTGCTATCAATCAATGCCGATTACAGCCTGGGACATCATAACGTGGCGACAATAGGTGTAGGGTTAACCCTACGGTGATCTTTACACTAGAACAGAATCCATTTTCAGGAGCCGTCATTGTTCTGGCGGCTCTTTTTTTAAAATTTTTGGGAACTTTTTGTATTTTTCCCTTGTTTAATTTAAGAAAATTTTATAAATTTAAGCCCATTTTAATATTGAAAATAGAGGGGAATCTTATCTATGATCCGGGTTAAAAACCTGACCAAGATGTATGACGGCCAGAAGGCCGTGGATGACATCTCCTTCGAGGTGAAAACAGGAGAGATCCTGGGCTTTCTGGGGCCCAATGGGGCCGGTAAGACCACCACCATGAAGATCATCACCTGCTACATGCCCCCTAACTCCGGAACCGTAGAGGTGGACGACTATAACATCTTCGAGCATTCGCTTCAAATCCGCCAGAAGGTGGGCTATTTCCCCGAAACCGCCCCCCTGTATCACGAGATGAACGTTATTGATTATCTTTATTTCGTGGCCGAGCTTAGGGGTATTCCTAGCCCAGATAGGTCAAAGAGCATTCGGCAGATGGTGGAAGTATGCGGTCTAAGCGAGATAATCAATAAAGACATCGCTGAGCTTTCCAAGGGGTTCCGGCAGCGGGTGGGTTTGGCCCAGGCTATGATCCATGACCCCGAAATTTTAATCCTGGATGAACCGACCATCGGGCTGGACCCCAACCAGATCGTCGAGATCCGGAACCTCATCAAGGAGCTGGGTAAGGAAAAAACGGTCATCCTGTCCACCCACATTCTGCCTGAGGTGCAGGCTACCTGCGACCGCGTGCTTATTATCCATAAAGGAAAACTGGTGGCTGACGGCACCCCCGATGAGCTTCAAGCAAGCTTTAAAGGTCGGGAACGCATCTATCTAGAAGTGAAGGCTGGGACCCAAGACCTCGAGGGGAAATTTACCGGTATCGGAGGGCTGGAAGAAATCACGGTCTTAGATAGCCCCATTGAAGGAGTGCAACGGCTGCGGATCGAATCCCAAAGAGGGGTGGACCTGCGGGAGGATTTGTTCAAACTGGTGGTAAAGAATAAGTGGACCCTACTGGAAATGCGGAGGGAACAGGTAAGCCTGGAGGATGTTTTCCGAGAGTTGACCAGGGAAGAATAAAGGGGATTATAGTGGGTAAATAGAAAAATCAATAAGAAAATACCTGTCTGTTAAAAATTCCAAATCACAAATCACAAATTCCAAACATCCCGAAACTTCGGGACTAATATCCAAATTCCAAACTTATTCGCTCTTATTAATAGATTCAATAGGATGAATGGAGGAACGAAACCCATCCAATTCTCTGATGAACGCATAAGCTGTTTAATTGGATTGTTTTGGATTTAGAATTTTGGTCATTTGATATTGTTTGGGATTTGGTGCTTGGAATTTGGAATTTATCCTTATTGTGCGCAAAGAGATTAACTATGCTTACCCACACTAATCCGGGAAGAGCCTGATAAAGAAGGAGAGAAAAAACCATGCAAAATATCTGGGCAATTTTCAAAAAAGAGCTAAAACTTTACTTTAACTCACCTATAGCATATATTGTTATTACGGTATTTCTGATGATTACCGGCTGGTTCTTTTCCAGTACTTTATTCATTGTTAATGAGGCCAATCTGCGCAGTGTTTTTGGGGCTATTCCCATGATTTTCATCTTCGTGGTGCCCGCCATCACCATGCGTCTTGTGGCCGAGGAGAAGAGGTCGGGGACTATCGAGCTTTTGATGACCATGCCGGTCAAGGACTGGGAGGTAATCTTAGCCAAGTACGGTGCTTCCCTCGTTCTGCTCGTCGTTTCCGTGTTGTTAACCCTGGCCTATTTGATCACCATCTCCGCCCTGGGGGACGTGGATCCGGGACCCATCATCGGGGGTTATCTCGGGCTCATCCTGATGGGGGGGGTGTTCCTGGCCATCGGGCTGTTCGCCTCCAGCTTGACCAAAAACCAGGTCGTAGCCTACATTATAAGTTTCATCATCATCTTTATTTTGGTAATGTTGGACAAAATCTTGGTTTTTGTCCCTGACTTTCTGGTATCCCTCTTTGAATACCTGAGTATTGACTTTCATTTCAATAACATCGCTAGAGGGGTGATTGACTCCCGGGATGTGATCTATTATCTGTCAGTGATTGTGCTGGCCCTTTATTTAGCCAGTTGGTCACTGGAAAGCAGGAAGTGGAAATGATCATCTTAGGAAGGATGGAATGATGGAAGAATGGAAGAATGGAAGGATAGAATGATTGAATGTTAGTCTGTAAATTTTTTTCTCCTTGCCCGAATCCCGAATCTTCGGGACTGACCGAGAGATGATCGCTCGGTGAGGATACCTTTGTCCTAAATAGTGGAAATGATCGTTAAACATATGGACTAATAAATTATGAAAGACAAACTGCAATCCGGATTTTATACCTGGACCACGGTTGTTCTGATCTTAGCCGTGCTTATCGTGGTGAATATCCTGGCCCTGGGGTATTTTGGCCGACTGGACCTGACCGAGGGCAAGATCTATTCCCTTTCAAAGGCCAGCAAGGAGGTTGTGGCCAATCTGGACGACAAGCTGGTGGTGAAGGCCTTTTTCAGTGAGAATCTGCCTCCTCCATATAATAACAACGCCAAGTTCCTGAAGGATGAACTGGCTGAATACCGGGCCTATTCCAACGGTAACTTCCACTATGAATTCATTGATCCGGGTACCGAAGAGAAGCTGGAGGAGGAGGCTATGGGTTACCGTGTTCCTCCGATACAGGTAAACGTAGTGGAGAAAGATAAGATCGAACTGAAAAAGGTGTTTATGGGGTTGGTTTTCTTATATGAGGATAAAAGTGAGACCATCCCGGTGGTGCAGAACCTGACCAACCTGGAATATGATATTACCAGCACTATCAAAAGAATTACGGCTGAAAAGTTGCTTAAAGTGGGGTTCTTGACCGGTCACGAGGAACCCTCTATTACCGAAGACCTGCGTTCGGTGACCACTGCTATGCGGAAGCAGTATCAGGTCATCCCAGTGGACTTAAGTGATGGGCTAAACATCCCAGAGGATCTGGATGTTCTGGTTATCGCCGGTCCCCGAAAGGAATTTACAGAATGGGAGAAGTTTTGCATTGACCAGTTTATAATGGGCGGGGGGAAGGTGGCCTTTTTGATTGACAAAATTGACACCGACATTCAGACGATGCGGGCCCGCAAGTTCAACCTCAAGCTTGATGATTGGCTCAGGGGCTATGGGATCAAGATCAATGACGACCTGGTAGTTGACCTTCATAGCGCCCGTATCCCCCTCCAGCAGGCCCGGGGTTTCTTTACCATTACCAACATCGTAAACTATCCCTTCTTTCCTACTGTGGCCAACTTTGACCGTAAAAACCTCATCGCCAAGGACCTGGAGGAGGTGAACTTCTATTTTGTGAGTTCCATTGATACTTCGGTAGCCCGGGACCAGGGGCTGAGGGTTTCGGTGGTGGCCTCCTCGTCAGATATGGCCGGACGTAAAACCCGCAGTTATGACATTAATCCCCTGCGTCAGTTTCGAAGGAACGAATTTACAGAAAAATTTCTTCCCCTCGCCGTTTCTCTTGAAGGAGAGTTTCAGAGTTATTACAGGGATAAAGAGATTCCCGATACTATCCTTACCAAATTTGAGGGGGAGCCTGTCTTGGAAGGGACGGAGAACCGGATAGTGGCGGTTGGCGATGCCGAATTCTTCTTAGACAAGATGAGGTTTTTGGCCGGCGCAAGCAACCAAAACTTCTTCTTAAACATAGTGGACTGGCTGGCCCAGGACGAGGGGTTAATCGCCATTCGATCACGGGAGGTGACCACAAGGCCGTTAAAAGAGATTTCCCAGGGGGCAAAGCGCGCCGTCAAATATTCCAACATCCTGGTGCCTCCCTTTCTGATCATCGGATTTGGTCTGATCTATTGGCGGATGAGACGACGAAGGAAAATTACTCTGGAATGATGGAAGAATGGAAGAATGGCTGGACGCCCTAACATTCTAATCTTCCGAAAAATATCAACTGGGATTTTATAATACTCCGAATGTAGGATGACAATTTTTACTCTAAGAAAGTCGAAAATACAAATTAGTTTAGACCTCGTTAGGACACTTTTTCTATGGAGGTCTAAATATCCATATTTCACATACTTATTAGGAATTGTCATTTTGATCCCGAAACTTCGGGATCAAAAAGTATCCAAAACAATAATCTTTTTATGACTCAATTTGACAAGGTCTGTCATTATAGATATTTCGTGACATTGGCCTATGTTGGTTAAAAAAAAGGGATGGGGAATGAAAAGATCAAGCACTATTCTATTAGGAGTGCTTATTGTCCTTATTTTAGTGCTCGTCATTTCTAAGCAGGTGGAAAAAAGCCAGGTTAGAAAACCCGTCAAGGGCAAAAAGGTGGAGGTTGACATAGCCAGGGTGGATCGGATAAGTATCATTCGGCCCCGGGGTTCCTTTGTCTTTGAAAAAAAGGCCGGTGGTTGGTACCTGGCCCAGCCTATATCCTTTCCCGCTCACCAGGAGTTCGTCACCCAGCTCCTCAATAAGGTGAAGGAGTTGAACATTGAAAACCTCATTTCTGACAAAAAAAATAAACACAACAAGTTTAAGGTGGATTCAACGGGCACCCAGGTGTTCTTAATGGCCGCTGAAGATACGTTGAATTCGTTTGTGGTGGGAAAACCCGGCAGCGATTACCGACACACCTATTTTCGTTATCTTAACTCCGATGAGGTTCTCTTCGTCAAAGGGTCCATCGCCCGTTTTTTCAATCGCAACCTGAGGGAATGGCGGGACAAAACAATATTCAACTATGCGGAAGACGACATTGATAGCCTAAAATTCCATTCCAGGGAAGAGGGTCTGCTGACTCTGAAATTTGTTGATGATAACTGGAAAGTCCAAAAGGGGAAAGAGGAGTTTGAGGCTAAATCCGATGTAGTCGAGAGGCTGCTGCGTACGGTAGCGGACCTAAAAACCAACGATTTTCAGGATGATACCACCCAGGTTGCGTTGAACTATAACAATCCGGATTTTATTCTTGAAGTATTTCTCGCCAATGGGTCTGAAGGACGATTGACACTATTCTTGAATGAGGGGAAAAAGCGCTATTTTGCCAGGAAGTCTGGAAACGAGACCCTCTTCGTTCTGTACAAAGGGTCCGCCAACCAGTTCATGAAAAAGTTGGACGATCTAAAGAAAAAGGAGGAGAAAAAACCTCAAGAAGAATCCAAAGAGTCGAAGGAATAAGGTTGTTTCTCCGAAAAAGTCTTGACTTCTTTGTATTTGGGGCTGTAGCTCAGTTGGGAGAGCAGTCCGACGTTGGCAGTCGGACGGGTCAGGGGTTCGACAGTTTAGGATGAGCGGGTACGTTTATATTTTGCAAAGTAAAAAGAATTTCCGATATTATATTGGTAGCACCAAGGATATTAAAAGAAGGTTAGAAGAACATCATCAGGGTAAATCCAAGGCTACGCGAAATATAAGACCGTTAGAATTAGTCTATTGTAAACACTACTCAATATTAAAAGAAGCCAGGCAACAAGAGAGGAGGTTGAAATCTTTTAAAAGAAGAAAGATCATTGAAAGGATAATAGAGAAGTCAAAGGAATAAATTTTTATGGGGCTGTAGCTCAGTTGGGAGAGCACTTGAATGGCATTCAAGGGGTCAGGGGTTCAACTCCCCTCAGCTCCACAGGTCAAAATGTTGCTTCTTAATTTAGCAAATTATTTTTGAAATTATAAGGAAGTATATGAGATGATTAAGAATTATTTGCTTACACCAGGGCCAACTCAGGTTCCGCCTGAGGTCCTACGAGAGATTTCGCGCCCGTTAATTCACCACAGGACTCCGCAGTATGCAGCACTTCTGGCGAATGTGAAGGAAGAGATCAAGTATGTCTTTCAGACAAGGAACCCCGTCCTCATCTTTGCGTCCACAGGGACAGGTGCCATGGAGGGGGCTGTTTCAAATACACTTAGCAGGGGCAACAAAGTAATTGTTGTGATAGGTGGAAAATTTGGCGAAAGATGGGCTCAGATTTGTAAAGTCTATGGCATAGATGTAATCCCAATCAATGTGGAGTTTGGCGATGTCGTTGACCCATCAGAGATTGCCTCTGCGCTGAAAAAAACCCCCAACGTAAAGGCTGTCTTTTGTACTTTGACAGAGACATCCACAGGGGTTGTGACTGACATCGAGGCGATTGGAAAGATAGTCAAGGATACCAAGACACTTCTTATTGTGGACTCCATAAGCGGTCTCGGTGGACAAGAGATCAAAACAGACGACTGGAGGGTGGATGTCAACGTGGCAGGAAGTCAAAAAGGCCTGATGCTTCCCCCTGGGCTTGCATTTGTTTCAATCAGCGATAAGGCCTGGAAGGTAATAGATCAGTCTACCTCCCCCAAATATTACTTTGATTTTAAGAAGGCCAAGCATTCACTGGATAAAAATCAAGATGCTTACACAGGTTCTGTTTCGCTTATCTTTGGTCTCAAAGAGTCTTTGAGACTTATCCGTTCCGATGGCCTTGACAGGGTTTTCGCAAGGCACCGGGCGATGGCGGAGGCGACAAGGTGTGGCGTCAGGGCACTGGGGCTTGAACTTTTCTCAAAACGTCCCTCGGATATTGTGACTGCCGTGAAAGTTCCTGCCAACGTTGACGGGCAGGAGCTTATGAAAAAGATGAGGGACGAGTATGGTGTCGGGATCGCCGGGGGTCAAGAGCCCTTCAAGGGTAAGATATTCAGAATTTCGCACCTCGGCTGGGTGGAGAGATTTGATGTAATTACCGCCCTCTCATGCCTTGAGCTGGCACTAGATGAGATGGGTTTCACAATTGAATTTGGAAAGGCTGTTGGTGCCGCTGAAGGGGTTTTTAAGGCCCAAAGAAGTGCTTTTAAATAGGAGAAGTAAATGAAGGTGCTGGTCTGTGATCCAATGTCAAAAGAGGCTATAGAATTAATGAAAGAAGGGGGTCTCGAGGTTGATGCCCGATCTGGAATTTCAAAAGAAGAACTTCTCGGGTGTGTTTCGCAGTACGATGCACTTGTGGTAAGAAGTGCCACCAAGGTCACCAGGGATGTCATAGACAGAGCAGATCGGTTAAAAGTTATCGCAAGAGGGGGGGTGGGGTTGGACAATATTGACGTTGCCGCAGCACGTGAGAAAGGCATCGCTGTTTTCAACACACCTGGTGCAAGTGCAATATCTGTTGCCGAGCTTGCCATTGGACTTATGTTTGCCTGTGTTCGTGATATTGACAAGGCAACAAGCTCCACAAAGTCGGGAAAGTGGGAGAAGAAAAGGTTTATGGGAAAAGAGCTCTACGGGAAGACCCTTGGTTTTGTTGGAGCAGGGAACATTGGAATCGAGGTGGCCAGAAGGGCACTTGCGCTTGGGATGAAGGTGATAGTTTCTGACCCTGTTCCAAGGCCTGAGCTTAAGGAACTTTCGATTCCTGCTGTGGCGCTTGAAGAGCTTTTGAGGTCAGCCGATGTGATTTCAATTCATGCTCCGCTGACGGATGAGACTAACCATCTGATAGGTAAGAAAGAGTTTGAAAAGATGAAGGACGGTGTCGTTTTAATTGACTGTGCCCGAGGCGGGATTGTTGATGAAAAGGCCCTTCTTGATGCTCTCAAATCAGGAAAGGTCTCCAGGGCTGCACTCGATGTTTTTGAGGTTGAGCCGCCCAAGGATAATCCCCTCCTGTCACATGAAAATGTAATTGCCACCCCACATATTGGGGCTTCGACATGGGAGGGGCAGCACCGGGTTGGGATTGAAGTGGCGCAAAAGATGCTGAAGTTTGCGGGGTAGTTATGGCTGAGGTCTTTCCGTTTAAAGCTGTTGTATATGACAAGGAAAGAGTTCCGAATTTGAGTGACTGTATGGCCCCTCCGTACGATGTAATAAGCGAGGTGGACCAGCAGAAGCTTTACAACAAGAGCCCATACAACATTGTCAGACTGATTCTTGGGAAGGTTTTCCCGTACGACACGGCAAAGGACAACCGGTACACCAGGGCAAGGGACTTCTTCAACAGGTGGCTTGATGAAGGGATCTTAATTACAACCAAAGGAAAAAACATTTATGCATGTGAGCAACGGTTTAATGTAGACGGAAGGAGGCGGAGCCGCCTGGGTTTTATTGCACTTTTAAAGCTCGAAGAACTCTCTGGAGGGGGCGTGATGCCCCATGAGAAGACACTTGAAGGGCCAAAAGCTGACAGGCTGAAGCTAATGAGGGCAACAGGTGCCAACCCTTGTCAGGTCTTTCAGCTTTATTCTGACCCCCGGAAGACAGTGAACAATGCATTGAGGAATTGCATTGTAAGGGAGGCCGATCTCGAAGTCTCAGATGAAGATGGTGTCTGGCACAGGGTGTGGTTCGTAGAAGACCATGGGGTGATTCAACTAATTCAGACCGCAATGAAGAACAAAGCACTTTTTATCGCCGATGGACACCACCGCTATGAGACAGCCCTCAACTACAAGCGAGAGATGCGTCAGAAGTATCCTCACTTTGGGGGTGAGGCCTCTTTTAATTTCGCCCCCATGATGTTCGTAAACATGAACGATGAGGGCATTGTCATTTTTCCAACACACAGGCTGGTTAAGGGGAGGATGCCAGTACTTTCTGAGATACTGAAGCGGTGTTCTGAGTTTTTCGATTACAGGGAGTTGCCCGCCTCGACTGAAGAGGAAAGAAAGAAACTGCTTCTCGAGTTGAATCGGAGGGGCAAGCACTCCTATGTGCTTTACGTTGGCAAGAAGGCGTTTCTTCTTTGGCTTCGGGATGAGAAGTCAGCCGAAGAACATGGGGATCCAACAAAGAGCCGTCAGTGGAGAAGCTTGGATGTCTCTGTTCTTCACACGCTTATCCTTGACAGGGTTCTTATTATTCGAAGTGACGATATTGAAAAGCGCCTCGAGTATACAAGGGATTCTTCTTACGCTTTTTCAAGCGTTGATGAGGGCGAGGTTTCGCTGTCGTTCATAATGAACCCAACGGACATTTCCGGGGTGAAGGCAATTGCCCAAAAGGGGGAAGTGATGCCCTCAAAGTCCACATACTTCTATCCAAAACTGCGAAGTGGTCTTGTTCTCAACAAACACGTTCTTTGAAAGGATAATAGAGAAGTCAAAGGAATAAATTTTTATGGGGCTGTAGCTCAGTTGGGAGAGCACTTGAATGGCATTCAAGGGGTCAGGGGTTCAACTCCCCTCAGCTCCACAAGTTACCCCCGGTCAGCAGAAATGTCTTGCAAAAGAGGGGATTTTTTTTTATATTTAGGTTGTGATCTGTAGTAACAAGTCGTAGTCAAGCGGGAGTAGTTCAGTGGTAGAACACCACCTTGCCAAGGTGGGGGTCGCGGGTTCAACCCCCGTCTCCCGCTCCAATTCTGAAGGCTTTAAGGCGGCGTACCCAAGTGGCTAAGGGAGCGGTCTGCAAAACCGTTATTCATCGGTTCAATTCCGATCGCCGCCTCCCAAAAGCCGGGGTGGCGGAATTGGTAGACGCAAGGGACTTAAAATCCCTCGGGAGTTATACTTCCGTGCCGGTTCGATTCCGGCCCTCGGCACGAAAAGCAGGCGGCTTAACTATGGTTTTTATTAATTGAGGCCTATTCATTCATCTTGAGTAGGCTTTTTGTTTTTTGAAATTTTACTTGATTTTTTGAAATAAAATGTTAAATTAGAATTTATGTTTAGTAATTTAACTTGGTGCTAAAAAAGAAGGGCGATTATGCTTAAGCAAGTTCTAATGATCCTTGGGATTGCCCTTACCATCATAATCCATATATCATCTGTTCTTAATGGGCAGGACAAAAAGTCTCTAGTAGTGCTGGATTTCAAACCCGTCAACCTATCCCCATCCACAGTAGCAGAGTTTTCCGATAAGGTTCGTTCAACTTTACGTATGATACCGACTTTCGACATATTGGATCGAGACAGCGTGGAAAAAATCCTGGATCAGGGAGGTTTCCAATCCTCACAATGTATCAGTATTTCCTGTCTCAAGAAGTTGGCAGAACTAGCGGGTGTGGAACAGGTGGTTGGTGGAACGATCATTCATACCGGATCTACCTATTCGGTGGGAATGCGCATTTTTAATGCGGAAGCGGGAAAGGTGATCTCCGCCGATGTCATCTATGTAAAGGCTGATGATGGGGTTTTATTGGATGAGGGATTGAGTGCAGTGGTTATTAAAGTTGCAGGGTCGAGCGCCTCGATCCCGAAAGCGGCCTCTTCAATACCTGAGCTATCCCCAAAAGAGTCCTGTAAATCCACCCGAGAAATTCTGGGTTGGGTCCTGAAGTCCCGCATTAAACGGGTGACCATTTATTATGTGGAGTATTTCCCCGAGGTGGATGAGCTCTATAATATCCTTAAAGCCAACCGTTACCGAGCACGAAAGGTGGATTTAAATACAACCGGGTTGTCAGTTAAGGAAAATATCTTGAGGATAGGTAGGTGGAAGGGTATCTTTGAAAAACCCCACCAATTCGTAGTTCTCAACCGGTATTATCCCCTTGAATGGGGGGCGGTCTTTATCGGACGGAAAGAATACAGAGAGGCGATTTTCTCAAGTTTCTCAGAGGATGATTTGCCCTATTTCGTCTGGGTTGACAAAGAGTTGTAGGGTCATCATCAATCTTTGGATGGATCGAATGTAGGAGAATGAATGCTGTGGCTGGTGATCGGTTTTGTTGCCGCTGTTCTGGTGCTTTCATGGTTATGGACCGGGTTTATCGGGGCGGAATGGACCCCCACTCCGATGCCCAAGGTGCGAAAGATGCTGTCCATGGCGGGGGTAGGACCTAAGGATGTGGTTTATGATCTGGGGTGTGGGGACGGGAGGATTATCATTGCCGCAGTCCAGGAATTTGGCGCCCGGTCGGTGGGCATTGAGGCTGATCCTCTTCGATTTTTAGTTACCTGGCTGCGGATTAAAATAAAGGGTCTGGACCATCAAACCCGGGTCGTCTGGGGCAACTTTTTCTCCTGTGACATGAGCGCGGCCACTGTGGTCACCCTGTTTTTGACCCGGAGGGCCAACCGAAGGCTCAGGACTAAGCTGGAGAAAGAACTACAAGCTGGAACAAGGGTCATCTGTTATTGCTGGCCGTTCAAGGAATGGAAACCAAAGAAAATTGATCCTACGCTGGAGCTTTATTTATATGAAATATAAGTTCTTTAATATGAATTGTGAGATCTAATATTGCCTTTTTTGCCCAACGCGATAGCGAGCTGCCATTTCAGGGCGCTCTCATCCCGAAATATAAACTGAAACAATTCCCCCCGGCGGGTGCCCAGTTGGAGCTTCCGGTTTCCTTCTATGTTCGCTGACCGTATCAATTCAAAGGGAATTCTTTCGCCAGTCCCTTCATCATAGAAGATCAACCCCCCATCCGTTAAGCATAAAAATCCTTCACCTACATGATATAGGGTGGGGAACCCCCCTTTTGAAAAATGTACCCGCTTAGACTTCAAATAGACCGATTCGTTTTCTTCCTTCATGGGAACCTTCTCATCCAGTGGATGTAGGTGGTTTAAGGGATGATAAAGATCCATCCACTCAGGAATGGGCATACGCTTTCCCAGATATTTCTTCTCCCCTTTGATAAGCTTGAGATAATAGAATCTGTCCAACCCCCAGAGGGATGAACACCGGAGACAATATATTCTCTTTGATTTTAGAACGACGAGACAATCAATTTGGCGACAGAGGGGACAGTACCACATTAAGTAGGGTAGAAAGTTTGCAGGGGATGGCCCATAGGTTTTAACTGGTTTTGTATGTCCCTGATGAATCTTTCGGGAAAGGCGGTTCTTGGCTTTTCCGATGGGGGTATTTCGGTCAACCCGCAAGGGTTTGAAGAATCGAACCCTTACCGGCGCCAGCCGGGGAAAAGTGGCCCAGCGGGGATAAACCTGATAACTGCCCGTTATACATACTGGCACAACCGACACCTGGGCTAAAGCCAGCATTTTGATGGCGCCGTCCAGTAGGGAAAGCGGTCGGCTGTCCCAGGACCTCTCCCCTTCCGGAAAAATTCCCACCGCTCCCCCTTTTTGCAGGATGCGCAGGGCATGACGCTGAGCCGATATGTCCATGACGAACTTCCGTTTGGGAAAGGCTCCCACTATGTTCAGGAATGCTCTGATCAGGGGTTGGCGATAGACCTCGGCGGTAGTCATGAACTGGACCAACCTTTTTGTTTTTGCGCCGACAAAAAAGGGATCCAGATAACATTGATGGTTGGCCACAAAGATAACCGGTCCTTTGGCAGGGATATTTTCTTTGCCCTCTGCTTTGAGACGAAAGAGCAAGGCAAGAATTAAATTGCAAAGGATCCAGAGGCCCCGGTAAAGAATACCGGCATCAGGGGTTTTATTTTTTAGTCGAAACGCCATAAAATAAAAACCGACCCCAGTGGTAAAGGTCGGTTCTATGTAAAAATTTCGAATTTAGCGTTATCTATCGTCCCTGCTGTCAACTGTAAAGAAACGGGCTTATGGTAGAAGTTCATTAAGAATACTTTGTTCCTGTCTATGGTCCGCCCGGGGGTGTGGTTCCCACCAACCCTTTTTATGGGGGTTATGTTTCTTCCCTCCCCAGCCTTGAGCCCACAGGTCTCCGATGCGATGGGTTAAAATCACAGGTATCGAGTAAGCACCGGTCTTGATCAGTTTTTTTCAGAAATTCTCGCTTTGACTTATCCATAATCCTGTCAATTCATTTAATTTAAATATAATAAATCTAAATCTATTTGTCAAGAAAAAAATGCATACTTTTAAATAGTAATTTAAGCAAATGAAATAGGTTTCTACTAAAATTCAAGTCAAAAATATTTGTGATGGATTGTTTTTAATTTGAAGATTTTTTCCTTGACAAAATACCATATTATTATTAAATTGAATTGTCAGTTGAAGGAATATTAATTCTTAATGAATTAGGTGAGGTCCCGGGGATGGATCATTTTGGCACTCAAATGATTCTTGATGAAATTAAGCAAGGAGGTGGTCGTGTAATCAGTTTGAATTCATACGGTAGCGGATTACCTTCCTATGAATTTAATAACAATCCTATGGGGTATAAGTTTTCCTGGGATCCAAGGACGGTTTTTGTTGCCGCACAAACCGCTGCCGCTTACCTGAAAAACGGCAAAAAAATTGAGGTAGCGGGTGATAAATTATTCGAACACTTCTGGTATGTTGACATAGATGGATTAGGAACCTTTGAATCGTATCCCAATAAGGATGTAGAAAAGTATGTGAAGCCCTTTGGCCTGGATGAAAATGCTTCTTTTTACCGATGTTTTTACCTTTAAACGAAAGACAATTGTCCTATAAAAAAATACATATTATGATCAAAAATTAATTTTTTACTGATCGCCCGGCCGTTCCGTGAAATGACTACAATACCAACATTATGGTAGAATTAAGATGAAAAATAAAATAAGATATTGAATAGATAGTATGGAAACAATCCGTATACCATGCCGACGAACCTGTCTGGAAAAGGCCGATGTTCCCTTGCCCCAATACATGAGTTCCGGGGCTTCGGGCATGGACATCTTCGCCGCTGTAGAAGAACCATTAGTGATCGAACCCGGTCAAACCGTCGCCGTTCCCACCGGGTTGGTATTGGCTATTCCTGAAGGATATGAGGGTCAGATAAGGCCCCGCAGCGGACTGGCCCTGCACCACAACATCGGCCTTTTGAACGCCCCCGGGACCATTGATTCCGATTACCGGGGAGAAGTTAAGATCATCCTCACCAATTTTGGGAAAGACGATTTTACCATCCATAGGGGAGACCGCATTGCCCAGTTGGTCGTCCAGAAAGTGGTGAAAGCCGAATTAGAAGAGGTGACCACTATTCCCGACAGTCCCCGGGGTAGGGGAGGATTTGGCCATACAGGAACTGGTTAAGCCTTATATAAATTATTATCAAATTTTCCGCCGACTTCCGTCGGCGTTTCCATTTTAAAGAAGAGGTAACAGTTCAGCCAGCAAGGCACCAAGGCACAAAGATAGATAAGGGGTTTGAGGCTGGAATTATGAAGTAATCCATATTGCTTGAACGAAGACTGAATTAGGAAAGGGTGAAAGTTTAATATTAAAATCTGATGGCTGATCGCTTATAGCCGAACGCTTACGAAAGTTAACAAAGAAATTCTGTGTCATTCCGTGAGATTAAGTGGTGAACTATAATAAGAAGAGAATTCTTCAGATACCGTCAAAATCAAAAAGTATCCCTGTTCTGGTGTATCATAAGGTAGATCCCCGATGGGAATGGGGGGGAACTCGGATCACTCCGAAGAAGTTTGAGCAACAATTAGCCTACCTGAAAGCCAGGGACTACTGCACTCTATCCCTGCCCGATTACCTCAATAAATGCCACAGTGGAAAGATAGGCCGAAATTATGTAGTGCTTTCTTTCGATGATTCCTATGAAAGCATCTATCACTATGCCTTTCCTCTGCTGAAGAAATACGATTTTACCGCAACCGTATTCGTTATTACCGATTTTATCGGTCGGGAAAACACCTGGGATGCCAACCTCGGCGGTAGAACCTTTAAACACCTCAGCGCCTATCAGATATTGGAGATGTCAAACCATGGCATTCAGTTCGGCTCACATACTGCTTCCCACCCCTGTCTTACACTTTTGTCCCGGGAGGTCATTCAAAAGGAACTTAAGGATTCGAAACACATACTGGAATCCCTGCTCAATCGGACCGTTGATTTTATCTCCTATCCTTTCGGCCGCACCGATACCAGAGTAATCAAAACCGCCCGGCGAATAGGATATAAAGGTGGTGTCATCTTCAAATCCCCAAAAAAGCGATCCATACCCCCCGAATTTCGTATCGAGCGTCAGGGGGTCTACCTCCTGGACAATTTGACCCTGTTCAAGGCTAAGCTGGGCGAGAATACACTAAACCATATCGAACAAAAAAGACTCAAGCTCATCAACTTTTTCTCCCTGGGAACAGTGATAGTCCAGGGGTTAAAAAAATGAAAAAATTACTTGCTATTTCAATTTTAATTTAATATATTTAAAGCGATTGTTTAAGTGTTAATCAATCATATGCAGGGTAATGGCCCAATCAGGGATCAAGAAGCTTTACTATTCAATCAGTGAAGTAGCTAAACTGGCTAATCTGGAGCCCTACGTCCTCAGGTATTGGGAGACGGAGTTTGATGAGCTCCGGCCCCAGAAGAACAAGGCGGGAAATCGAATCTATAAAGTGAAGGACATTCGCTTGATCCTTAAGATTAAGGAATTGCTCTATGAGGATAAATACACTATCGCTGGTGCCTGTCAACAGCTGAAAAATTCTAAGGATGATCATACCGACCAGATGGGGTTCGATTTCAAGGATGCCAGGATGAGAGATGTGCTGTTAGATGTTAAAAGGGGACTTAAGGAGGTTTTGGAGCTATTGTAATGTGACTCTCCTCCTATCAGAAAGATAATGACTTTTCAAGGAAATGTTCACTTCACATTTCCTTTTCTTATACGTAACTTGGGGCGAACGGGGTTGAGGGTTGCGGCGCTTATTCCCGCTTACAATGCGGCAAAGGGGATCAGGGGGGTCATTAAGGGGTTGTTACGTTATTTTCGACAGGAGGATATTTTTGTCGTTGACGATGGTTCCACGGACGGGACTGCTCATGTTGCCCAGGAACTGGGGGTGAATGTAGGCCGCCATCCAAAAAATCTGGGCAAAGGCGAGGCCCTAAAGACGGGCTTTGCCGGGATATTAAAGGGAAATTACGATGCAGTAATTACCCTTGATGGTGATGGACAACACGACCCGACCTTCATTCCCCGATTTAAAGAAAAGGCTTTAGGGGATAAGGTTGATGTGATCATCGGTCGTCGGAAAGCCTGTAAGTCAATGCCGCCCCATCGGATTTTTTCAAATAAAACCACCTCACTGGTTCTGTCCCTGCTGACCCGCCAGACCATACCCGACTCACAGTCGGGTTACCGCCTCATTCGTTGCTGTGTATTGAAGGACGTTAAGTTAAAGACATCTAAATACGACACTGAATCGGAGCTTCTAATCCAGGCCGCCCGAAAGGGTTACCGCATCGGTTATGTGCCCATTGACACGCTCTATCCCCCGGGTGTGAAAAGTTCTATCCACAACCTGCGGGATAGTTGGCGATTTATTAAATTGATCCTTAAGAATCTTCGTTAAAAGGGATGATCAGTTTCCGCATTGCCAGGGAAGAGATGGTTAAGCAGCAGCTGGTAAAACGAGGAATCCAGGACCCTCGGCTGCTCAAGGTAATGGCCCAAGTCAGACGCCACCGATTTGTGGACCCCGGACTTCAAAATCGGGCCTACGATGATTGTCCCCTGCCAATCGGAAACAATCAGACCATCTCACAGCCCTATATGGTAGCTTTGATGACCGAACTGCTGGAACTTGAGGGAGATGAGCGGGTTTTGGAGATCGGTACCGGGTCGGGTTATCAAACCGCCATTCTGGCCGAGCTGGTGGAAAAAGTATTCAGCGTAGAGAGGCACCATTCCCTGGCCCAGCGGGCCCGAAAGACGTTAGACGCCCTGAACTACTCCAACATCGCCATTCGGGTGGGGGACGGTTCCATCGGGTGGAACGAGTTTTCCCCCTACGACCGGATTATTGTTACGGCCGGGGCACCGACCATCCCTTCATCGCTGTTTAAACAGCTCAAGGAAGGGGGAATACTGCTCATTCCGGTTGGGGATGATTTTATACAGGAGTTGAACGTGATTAGAAAGATAGGGGGGAAGCCGGTGGTGGAAAGGGCGGGGGACTGCACCTTTGTCCCCCTGATCGGAAAAGAAGGGTGGAAGCGATGATCGAGCGAACCGTCGAGTTTTTAAGGTGGCTTCCCAACGAAATTATTACCCTACTGATCGCCATGCTCCCCATTGCGGAGCTGCGGGGGGCCATTCCCTGGGCATTGACCGGTGGGGGACTGACCTGGCATCAGGCCTACCTGTTCGCAGCTATAGGAAATTTCCTTCCCGTAATACCGTTACTGCTCCTCATCGAACCCCTTTCCAACTGGCTCCGGGGATACAAAGCCTTTGACATCTTTTTTGCCTGGCTTTTCGCCAGGACCCGTCGAAGGGGAAAATTGGTAGAAAGATATGAGGCTTTGGGGCTGGCCCTTTTTGTAAGCATCCCTCTGCCCGTTACGGGAGCGTGGACGGGTGCGGTGGCAGCATTTGTGTTCGGCATTCGACTTAGTTATTCCATTATAGCCATCATAGCCGGTATCCTCATCGCTGGGGTGATCGTAACCCTGGCCTCGTTAGGAGTCATGGAAACTATAAAAGCAATTGGAATATACCCATAAGAAATTTAAGGACATGGAAAAATATTTTTTCTTGACAAATAAATTAAATTTATGTATATTTGACAGCGGAGGTGCTTCCCCCTTGTGGCGTAGTGCGGCCATACGGGCCGTAAGAGGCTATGCTACTCGTCTGCGTAGCGTCCTACGGAAATGGGGTTCATGGGGTCGTCCCGAAGCTTCGGGATCGCTCCGACGAAGAGGATCAGAGAGCCATCTTAATGTTTTACGTTTACATTTTGGAAAGTCTGAAGGATGGAAAATTATATACCGGATACACATCTAACCTTAAAAGACGATTGGAACGCCATAACATGGGATTGGTTAGGTCGACCCAAAATCGGAAACCTTTAAAACTAGTATATTATGAAGCATTCTCCAGCAGGAGTGAGGCGATGATTCGGGAAAAGTATTTTAAGTCACCCCAGGGTGGAAGAGAAAAAATAAAGTTAATAGCTAACTTTTCCCAGGAGAAGCTAAAATATTTTTCGGAGCGTGGCGCAGTCCGGTAGCGCACCTGAATGGGGTTCAGGGGGTCGCTGGTTCGAATCCAGTCGCTCCGACTAAGGGGTTCAGGGGGTCGTCCCGAAAGTTCGGGATCGCTTCGAGGAAGAGGATCAGAGGAATAACAATTGCTCCGGGCAAGGGAATCAGAGATTTCCTGATTAAGCACCGAACGACACCAAGAGGATGGGCACAGGCATGCCGCTGTGCCCTTTTGATATAGGGGTAAAACAGGAGGAACATTATGAAAGGGGCTTACAAATTTATGGAGGTGGCCATTATCATCGCTGCCATCTCACTGGCGCTGGGTATTTTCTCCCGGATGCTCATTCTTCCCCTCATTTTCGGATTGGAAGCTCGGGCTTTTCTCAATTTTTCCGGGGTTTGCCTTCTTTTTGCCTTAACGTTCGGGGTCGCCCGCATCGTGCTTTTCCTGGAGAACCAAAGCAGTCAGAAGAAAGAAGAAACCGGCCCAGCTTAGATAAAAGGCTTTAAATTGACAGTAGGCAATTGACATATCATTGCTTACTGCCACTTGCTTATTTATTAGTATCGGGGCGTAGCGCAGTCCGGTTAGCGCGTCGCGTTCGGGACGCGAAGGTCGGGAGTTCAAATCTCCCCGCCCCGACTATTCGTGACAATTACCACAGAATATCACAGAAGACCACAGACTTTCTTTATTAATGAATAATAGCGAAATGGAGTAATGGATAAATGGAATAATTAATACAACACTCCGATGATCCAAATTATCCAATTATCCAATTCTATTCTTGAGGAGTAATGAATACGGACAATTACCCCTTCAAGGAAACAGAAGAGAAGTGGCAACGGGTCTGGGAAGAACAGAAACTCTACCGGACCGACATGGATAATACGGCCAAAAAGCTCTACTGTCTGGTAATGTTCATCTATCCTTCTGCGGATCGGCTCCATATCGGCCATTGGTATAACTACGGCCCTGCCGATACCTGGGCCCGGTTTAAGCGGATGCAGGGATATAACGTCTTTGAACCCATGGGCTATGATGCCTTCGGCCTACCGGCTGAAAATTACGCCATCCAGCAGGGGATTCACCCAGCTCAGAGCACGGCCAAGAACATCCACAACATCCGCAAGCAGCTTGGGACCATGGGCGCCATGTACGACTGGTCCAAGGAGATTAATACCTCCTCGCCTGAATATTATAAATGGACCCAATGGTTCTTCCTCCAGCTTTACAAACACGGACTGGCCTATCGAAAAAAGGCACCGGTGAACTGGTGTCCTGGCTGTCAAACGGTGTTGGCCAACGAGCAGGTGATTAACGGGGCTTGCGAGCGCTGTGATACGGCGGTAACGAAGAAGGATCTGGCCCAGTGGTTTTTCAAAATCACCGCCTACGCCGACCGTCTGCTGGAAGGACATGCTAAGATTAACTGGCCGGAAAAAACCCTCGCCATGCAAAAGAACTGGATCGGACGCAGCGAGGGAGCCCTGATTCGCTTTGACATCGAGGAGGATGGTCGTCAGATCGAGGTGTTTACCACCCGGCCCGATACCCTCTACGGCATGACCTACCTCGTTCTGGCGCCGGAACATCAGTTGGTCTCCGAACTGGTGTCCGGGGATCGGCGAAAAGAAGTTGAGGAGTATGTGGAGAGGACCCGAAGGATCACCGAAATAGAACGGACCTCAACGGAAAAGGAAAAAACGGGCCTGTTCATCGGTCGTAATGT
>JADHWK010000064.1 GCA_016783505.1 Candidatus Zhuqueibacterota bacterium
TTTCCATCTCTATCTGAAAGAAATCGAGTGGAGATTCAATCACAGAGATGAAAACTTGCTAAAAATCTTAAGAAAATACTTGAATCAGCCAGTTATCAAAGAACAATTTTAGTGCAACTTTAGTGGTCAATTACCAAATTTATTACTCATATTCAACTACCCCTTTATCCATTTATCCATCTATCCATGTCTTTTTTTATTCCCCCTGTCTCCCTTGTCCCCCTTTTTCCCCCTGTTCCACTTGTGACAAGTTTAGTTACTACTTGACATCTTTCTGTCAACACTGTTTCAATTTTTCCCACAGAAGGTAAAACACCGCTTGGGCTGTCTGTGCCTTATGGGTAAGGCGATCGTTCCGGAAGATGAACTTTCTATAATCCGACCCATCTTTATCCGCATATCCGATATAAACCAACCCTACGGGTTTTTCCGGGGTCCCTCCCGAAGGACCGGCGATGCCGGTGGCAGAGACCCCGACGTCCGCTCCGGCTTTGTCCCGAACTCCAGCGGCCATGGCCCGGGCCACTTCCGCTGACACGGCCCCATGATCCTGAATCATTCTCTCCGGGACATCCAGAAGTTCCGTCTTAGCCCGGTTAGAATAGGCCACCACCCCCCGCTCGAAATAATCCGAAGAGCCGGGAACGTCGGTGAACCGGTTAGCGATCAGCCCCCCGGTGCAGGATTCCGCCACAGCGATTTTCAACCCCTTCTCTCGCAGGGCTCGACCAACGACTGCCTCGATGGTTTCCCCATCGGTGCCCCAGATGTATTTTCCTATGCGGGAACGAAGCCAGTCCTCCGCCTTCCCGACCCTTAGTCGGCATTCACCCTCGTCTATCCCCTGGGCGGTGATGCGGATGTCCACCCCAGCGGGATCGGGCAGAAAGGCAATCCCCACCGTCTCTTCAATTTCTTTTAAGGGGCCCAGCCGCTCGAACAGGGCTGATTCGGAAATCCCCGATGTCCTCAGGGTCCGAAAGGCCATTTGAACACGGACCCCTTTTCCCTTAAGCTGGGGAATAACCCCCTGTTGCAACATCGCCTTCATCTCCAAGGGAACCCCGGGGAGGGCGAAAAAGAGCTTACCGTTCCTCTCAAACCGGATACCCGGGGCGGTTCCGTAGTGGTTATCAATGGGCTGAGCCCCATCAGGGAAGAGCGCCTGCTCCCGGTTAATAGCGGGCATCCCCAACCTCCGGTGTTTAAAACGACCCCTGATCTGGTCAAATAGATCTTCTCTGAAAGTAAGCCTGGTCTGAAAAAACCGGGTCAGGACCGGTTTAGTACGGTCGTCGTGGGTGGGACCCAACCCCCCGGTGGCGATGACCACATCAGCCCGATCCCAGGCTGTTTTAAAAGCCGTTTCTATAGAAGTCTCCTCATCCCCAACGGTGGTAAGCCATCGGGGCAAAACCCCGATCCGCACCAACCTGTCGGCAATATAGGCAGCGTTGGAATCCAACAACTGCCCCATCAAGATCTCATCTCCGATGGTGATGATCTCGGCAATCATCAAGTTCAATCATTTATTTTAGGAACGCACTTAGCCCTAATGCTACTAACCCAAGATCAGCAAAATCAACCATAAAATTAGATTGGTATAAATTCCCGCCCCCACGTCATCCAGCATCACCCCCCAGCCCCGGGGCAGGCGCTCAAGCCTTTTTAAGGGAAAGGGCTTGACGATGTCCAGCACCCGAAAGAGCAAAAATCCCGCACCGAACAACCAAACCTTAGGCGGGATCAGGAAAAGGGCTATCCCCATACCGGTGAACTCGTCAATAACAATCCGGCGATCGTCCGTACAGGACCATTTTTCGAATTCAGTAGCGGAAAAAACCCCGATAAAAAACAGGAGCAGTAATACTAGAAAAAATGTCCTTACACTGGCGAAGGGAAAGAGCCACAGCATTACCGCCGCCACCAGGCTCCCCGCCGTGCCCGGCGCTACGGGAAAGTAGCCTACACCAAAGAGGGTAGCAATCCATTTACTGAACATAACCCAAAGGGCAATTTCTTAGCTCTTCCTTAGAAATTCCGAAATGTTCAAATATTTATAGTGCCTTGGCCCCCAATTTTACATGGGCTTTCAAGTACTGGGCGGCCGAAATCACTGCCAAAGTCATAGCCAAAAAGACAAAAATTTCTATGAGGTAATCAAAATTTGACAGGGTCAAAAAAGAGAAGTTGACCTTAAGATCTTTTACCACATTCAGATAAACCAAAGCGAAGATAATGGAAAACAGCTGGATGACCGTTTTCCACTTGGCCAACAGCGAAGTAGCAATGGACCGCTCCCGATGGATTGCATATAACCGTAAACCTGTGATAAGGATTTCCCGGACGGCAATAACGATGACCAGCCATAACAGTATTGGGCTTTTTATACGAATAACCAAAAGGAAGAAGGCTGACAGGGCAAGGCATTTATCGGCTAACGGGTCGGCAAAGCGGCCGAACTTGGATACCTCTTTCCTCTTCCGAGCGTAGTAACCGTCGAATAGGTCGGTGAACGCCGCCACGATAAAAACAAAGGTGGCCAGCACCCTCAAATAGGGATTCCCCGAAAAAAAGAGGAAAATGAACAGGGGAACCAGGGCAAAGCGAAGAAGGGTCAGCACATTGGGTATGTTTAATATCACCATCATTATAGTATTTTATTCACATTTCAACGCGATCTTCCAGGGCCCGGGCCAGGGTGACCGTATCGGTAAACTCCAGATCACCCCCTACTGAAATCCCCCTGGCGAGCCGGGTGATCTTAACCCCCTTTGCCGTCGCCAGCTTGGAAAGGTAAAGGGAGGTGGTATCCCCATCGGCGGTGGGATTTAAGGCCAGGATAACCTCCTGGACGACGCCGTCCAGGCGGGATAGTAATTCTTTGACCTTTAGATCATCAGGACCGACCCCATCCAAGGGGGAAAGGACCCCCCCGAGCACATGATAAACCCCCTCATAACCCCCGGTTCTCTCCACCGCCTCCAGGTCTTCTGAATCCTCCACCACACAGACGGTGGTTTGGTCCCGTTTTGGGTTGCGACAGATGGAACAGGGGTCACTATCACTGATGGCAAAGCAGACGTTGCAATACCGCACCTTATCCTTGATGTTAAGCAACGCCTGGGCCAGGGCGGCCACCTCCTCCCGGGGCTTCTTCAACAGGTGGAAGGTAAGCCGCTGGGCGGTACGCCGCCCTATTCCGGGAAGCTTGGAAAACTCAAACACCAACTGTTCTAAGGATTCGGTCACCCGCAGCCTCTAGCCGTCTATATAAGCAGAGATTTTGAAATTTAGGCCAAGTTTTTGTAGTAAAATAAAAATCTGATGCTTTAAAATCCGAAATACGATCCCGAACCTTCGGGACGAAACAGCCCAAAGCTGAGTTGCTTTGGTCATCGGTCAGGGGGGCGAAGCTTCGCTAGATCAAAACGAAACTACTGGGTTAGGGATCTTTAAGTTAACCCGGGAAATTTGATACCCCCGGTCAATCCTCCCAGCAGACCGCCGGTGGCGGAACTGATCTGCTCATTGGCCGCCTCCTGGGCCTTTTCCAGCCCCTGGTTGACGGCGGCCATGACAAGGTCTTCCAGCATCTCCGTATCCTGGGGGTCTACCACTTCCGGGGCAATGACAAGGCCCACCAGTTCCTGTTTACCATTTACACGCACCGTTACCATCCCCCCGCCAGCGGACCCTTCTACCACAATGTTCTCCAGTTCTTCCTGGGCCTTAAGAATTTTTTCCTGTATCTTCTGGGCCTGTTTTAAAAGGCCGGTTAAATTACCCTTGGTCATTTTCACTCCTGCTTTTCATAATTTTACATCCTCGGTATACTGTTCTATTTCAGAAATGGCATCAAGTATATGTTGAAGTCTTGCTTTATCCCCGATATTACTTCTCATAAATCAATTCTTTTTCTTTGTCAATAATTGACGAATAAACTTTGAAACCGCTTTTTCTTAAAGTAGGTCCACTTTTCTGTTGAGTAAATCTTGTGATTCTAATTTCATTTTGACGAATTCTAAACTAATCGGTTTAGGCTCTTAAAACAGGTTTGTCCTTGAAGTATCTTTTAATTTTTGAAATGTAACTTGTGTTCAAATTCATTTTAGTTAAATCCATTCTAGGTCATTTAGAAATTACTCAACCAGTTCCCCTTTAAAAATCTCCATAATGTCCCCGATGATGGGCTCTTTCTGTTTTAAGCCTTCCAGCCATTTCTTTTTATCATCCCCCATCCTCGATTTGGCGGCGGGGCTTTTTACCATCTCCCCTACCACAAACTCAACTGACCATCTCTCGCCTAAGACCTTTTCCACCGCCCCAGCAATGAGGTCCCGTTCCTTCCTCAGTCGACCGATCTGAAATCCATTCCCCTGGGAAAGGGTAACCGTTAGTTTGCCTTCCTTTAAGGCAGTGGGCTCCCCCAGGACAAGAAAGACACCCAGGCTTTTTTTCCTTTCCCCCACTTCTGCAACCACCTTATTCCAAGAATCCTTAACTTTCTCTAATTTTTCCTGATCGTTCGCCCCGATAGAAGGGACCACAACAGCGACCGCCTGTTCCTCCCCCCTTTTAAGCAAACCTTCGGGAGAAGAAGCTTTTTCTCTTATCTTTTTTTTCGGGGATAAATCCTCTTTCACGCCCATGGAACAGGGCTGATCCTCCCCTGTTTTGAGCCCGACCAAACGCTCGATCACCCCTTCAATCTGGACGCTTTCTTCTAGCTTGATCATCTTCAGAAAGGCCAGTTCGAAGGCCAGCCTCCAGTGGGGGTTTCGCCGCAGCCCCACTTCGGCGTCGGCGACGATCTTAATCAGCCGTAGCAGATCGTTCTCCTGATAAGAGGAACCTTCCTTCAGGTATCTATCTTTGTTCTCCGGGGTTGCTTCCACCAACTCGGCGTTTCCCAGGGCTCGGGTCAAAAGCAGGTTGCGGAAATGCTCGCCCAGGCCGATCAAAAATTCCTGGGGGTCGTATCCCTGCCGGACGACCCCATCAATCAGGGAGAGACACCCCCCCATATCCCTGGCCCTTATCCGATCGGAAACCTGAAAGAAAAGGTCCTGGGGAATAATCCCCAGCGTGTTGACTACGTCCTCTAAGCTCACCTTGTTTCCCCCGAAGGATACCATTTGATCCAGCAGTGACTGGGCGTCACGCAGGCTACCGTCGGCCTTGCGGGCCATGATCCGCAAACATTCATCGTCAACCTCTATCTGCTCCTGGGCGGCGATCTGTCGCAAGTTCTCGATCATGTCATCAATGGAAATGCGGTGAAAGTCAAACCTCTGGCAGCGGGAGAGGATGGTGGCCGGCACCCGATGGGGCTCGGTGGTAGCGAAGATGAAAACGGTGTGCCCCGGGGGTTCCTCCAGGGTCTTGAGCAGGGCGTTGAAGGCCTCCTTGGTGAGCATATGCACTTCGTCAATGATGTAAATTTTATACCGCCCCCCTACCGGCGCATACTTGATGTTCTCCCTCAGGTTGCGCACCTCATCGATCCCTCGGTTGGAAGCCCCATCAATCTCCAACACATCCAGGCTCCGGCCCTCGGTTATCTCTTTGCATCGGGTGCACTGGTTGCACGGTTCCGGAGTCACCCCCTGGGCACAGTTCAAGGCCTTGGCCAGGATGCGAGCGGTGGTGGTCTTCCCTATCCCCCGGGGCCCGGTGAAGATGTAAGCATGGGAGATGCGACTGGACTTAATGGCATTTTTAAGGGTCAGGGAGATATGTCCCTGCCCCACGATCTTTTCAAACACCTGAGGCCGCCACTTCCGGGCCATCACTAAATAAGACATGTTACGACCTATGTAAAATGATCAAAATTTATAAATCACAAGCTCCAATTCCCAAATTACAAACAAATCCTATCCCGAAGATTGGGGAACCAAATGTTCAAAACCAACATCGTTTTGATCATCCATACGGATGATCCGTAGGAGGCTACGCTCCCAGGGGAATTTGGTGCTTCGGTCAGGTTAGTCAGGTCCGTCAGGCGCCGGACTGATGCCTAACTGACGCCCGACTGATGTAATTTGGAATTTACTAACTTTAGTCCCGAACCTTCGGAAAAACAGGATGATGGTCAAAGGACGGCTGTGCCCTACCTTCGTTCCTGTCTTACCCGACCTCCCCCACGATAGCCAGCTCCCGCCAAGCGTCCCCGGGGCAGCGGCCCAAAACGCCTACCGCTGCTACCTCCCGGTCCTGACGGGGTTTGGCGCTCCAGTCCGTCCCCGGGACTCGACGATCAACACCGCTTACCGGGAGGAACATCGGGGGACCCGGACCTCAGAGTAGGCCTTCGACCCTGCTATAGCGGATTGCAGGCTACAGGGCACCGCTAACTCCCCGTCTAGCACAGCCGTGGTGGAGCTGAGGGGATTTGAACCCCTGACCTCTAGAGTGCGATTCTAGCGCTCTCCCATCTGAGCTACAGCCCCCGCGCGGTGTCTTTAAAACAAAGTTCGAACCTACCTGGTATAAAACAATCTTTTAATAAATTCCTATTCTCGTATAATGTTCCCATCATAAAAGAAGTCCTGAGGGTAGCGAAGGATTTGGGTAAGTCCCGAAAAATCGGGGCGAACCTTTTATGCTGTGTTAGGCGACAGTTTTGCGAGACGAATAACATCTTTTCAATTCTATTTTCTTTGACTCTCACTTTCTACACTTTTTACTTTCTCATTATTTTTATGGGGTAGGTAGAATTCTCTTATTTCTTTGTCAAACTCAAGTGTATATTTCTCTTTATTGTAAAATAACGGAAAAGCATAAACTATCTGAGCCCTTGATGCATTGTTATTTTCCTCAAAAAATAAATATATCCCAACTGTCTGCATTTTTGTTCCGAGTGGTGCGATTGAGACCATAGAATCTTTGTATTTCTCATCACGATACCATCTATTGAGCAAATCCTTTGTGCAAGCAGGATCCAGTGCTGAAACTTCTTCTACAACAGTATTAGGATGTTCCAAGATAGAACGGTTTGCTGAGCGTGATGGTAAATCAGCGCCGTGATAAGTAGGGGGATTGCCAATAACAGCTACTGTCAAATCGGGTTCAACATATTTCCAAATAGCATACGCCCGCTCACCCTCGTAACCAAGCAAAAGAATCAAGATATTTCTGTGAAGTTCTACACAGTCGAGATTGCCAAAATAAGGTAAATAAGTTATGTCTTTTATTCCCCAGGTTAAATTTTGTCTGACCATGTAGTATCCAGGAGTGTATAAAAGCCTTATCTTCGCATTCGGATAATTGGAACGCAGAAATCGAAGTAATAATAATAAATATTGTTTTGTAAAAGTTGAAATATCAACAGTAATTCGTTCTAATGAAGGATTTTTATGAGCAAGATCATGTAAGAATCGGGTAAATTTGGAAGAATCATATTTATTGAAATACACAGGTTCTATTTCATGTGAAGGACTTTCTAAATAGGGTTTGAGTATTTCTTTTAATCTTAGTTGATGCTTATTTTTTAAGTTATCTTCACCATAATACCTTACTAAAAGCATGTTGCGTGCCTTATATTCACTCTTTTTCAACCTAGCACTTACATTCAAACATCTTGGCTCAAAACTAACACTCGCAATAAACAAATCGTCAGACTTTGAACTTTCGATGGGTCTAACTGTGCTTATCGGTATAACGCTCATTTTCTACTCCCTGATCTAAATTTAACCATAAAGTCTTCTAACGTATCCTCAATATTTTGTTCGTAAGTGTTTCTACGCCAAGCACAAGGGGAGGCGCTGTTCATTAATACAGGATTATCCCATAAATCACCGTCATATGCATATATAACTGAAGACACATCTACAGCTTCAGATAATCCTAATTCTACCACATAATCTACCACTGCCTCTGTGCAATCAATAATCTTGATAATGCAACTTTGTAGAGCAAAACACACTTGGCATGTCAAATCGTCCATTGGATAGTCCGACGAGGATATTTCAATTATATCATATTTATCTGATAGTAAATTAATTAAAAAATCACATTGTTTCTTGTTTCTTGGTTGAAAAGCTATATATGCTTTCTCTATCCTTTGAGATATTTCGTTTTCATAATCGCAAGAAGATTTTTCTTTATCGAAAGGACATGACCAATGTTTTTTAAAAAAACTATAACCATGTTGGTGAATCGCATCCCTATACCATTCGTTAAAGGACATATTCTCAAATTCAGGAGACGAAGGCTCCCACCTTTTCACATCCCAATCTTTGAGGAGCTTAGGTAAACTTTTCTTTTCAAATTCTTCATAGCGGCAATCATTATAGAGAAAAAATGGACTTTTATAACCTAATGAAAGACCTATTTCGAAAAGAACGCCTGTAGAGATGCGTTTCTCTTTTTTTTTTCTGTTTACCTCTGCCTATTTCATACTCAATAGGAGTTATATCATGTGTAGTGTAGATAGCTTTCTGGATAATCTTTGGTATATCAATAACAAAACGATGAAGGTCTCGTTTCCATAAATCTCGTGCTGTTATACATATGTCTTGTTCAACCAATCCAAGCAACCGGGGTCGATCTTTCATATCTTCTTTATGTATATCATTAACTGTACCTTTTAACAAATTATTTCTTTCAATAACTTTTTGATCCTTCTTTATTGAAATCGAAATAAAAACAGGATGCTCTGGAAAGATTTTTTTCTGTCCATACTGTGAATCTGCATCTGGTTGATCGTTTATAGGAGAAAGCATATATTTAATAATTTTATCATTCATCAAAGGAAACTCTCCTTTATTTATCCAGCTAATGCCAAATCGTGGAGCAAACAAAGGATTCAGCATACCATGTTCTGGAATATAATCCTTATTAGTATTTATGCTTATTAATTCCTCAGGACTGCATAAAAGAAACCGATTCAAAAAGCCTTTTCTTAATATTTTTTTAGCTGCCTCACTAATATTAAGAGGTATAGAAAATCTTGAACCTTCAAACGAATATGCTTCTATTCCTTTTTTTTCACAATCTTTGCCAAAGGAGAGAATAAATGATCTCACCTCACGGAATTCCTCCTCTGTCTCCACATTGACATCTTTATTAAAAGTTAGTGTTGCCAGAGACACAAAAGCATCAGCTTGTGATTTAGCCGAAATAAAACTAACCTCTTTCGCCTGCTTTTTACTCCGATTGATTTCATTGTCAATCGCTTTTTCACATAGGTTCAAAAAGGTCAGGATATTTCCTCCAGAAAGTTTAACTAACCTATCGAATCCATAATACAATTTTTGTCTCATATTTCGACTTGTGCCTTTTTCAAAAGTATGAAGTCGTCTAAGATTTTCACCAGGACTATTACCCTTGTCTATAATATGCTCTATTTTTTGTGGAAATTTTTCAGAAAACACTTCAGCCATATCTATTTCATCTTTTCCCTGAGGTGATAGTATCTTAATTGTAATTTTTCGAAGAAGTCTTTCATATTGAATATCATAAGGGTCATGGTCTAAAGATAAAATTCCTAAGTCTCTTGTAAGGTCAATTTTTCTACCCGAAACATCTGAACCAAAAGACTCTGGGAGATATCTTGCGGCGAATTTAACACATAGAGTCTCTTTTAAACTGTGATCTAAAAAAATATTTAAAACCTTACCTAATCCTTTCCAGTAGTCATATTTATCTACTAAGAGGCATAATCTCTGCTTTCCAATTTTGGTTAATAACTCATCATTCATCCGTTCTATCGTAGAAATAAACATGTCCGAGTTAAGGACTCTCATATTTAATTGCTCAGAAAAATCTCTGATTAATCTATTATTTATGATGTTATTTCTAATTATACTTATTACTTTCTTAAGCCTTTCAATTAGACTATTTACATTAATATTTTCTATATTTAACATATATTCCTCATTGATAATATGAGGGAGAATTTCTAACATTTTATAGTCATCATTTAAGAGATTATCCTTTAATTGTATAAGAAGTTCTAAAGCCGTTTTTACACTGAAAAAATGTTCAAAAGTGGCAAAGTCACTGTAGTCTTGGTATAATCGCACAAGATGTTTCAATTCGGGATTTTTAAAGCCTATATAAACTCCATAGAAAGACAAGTTTTCTAATCTATTTCTCTTTAATTGAACAGATAAAGAAAGTGCTTTTAAAACAGCAGACTTTCCGCTCCCTGTAGAGCCAATCAAAATACAGTGCCCTGGCTGTAAATATTTTTCATAGTCTGGAGGCTCTGCAAATAATGAGTAAATTTCATTAAAATCAATATGTTCAGCGTTTTTCTCTCTCCTAAAAGGATTATCAATCAACTTAAATTTGACCATTTCCTATCACCTATTGTTTTTGACTCTTTAATCAATTTTTGCTGGTGCAAAAGTCTCGCAAAATGTCGCCTAACGGTACCAGCATATACGACGTTTTGTGATAGCAAAATGTCCCGAAGCGTATATGCTGTGTTATCTGCCGTTATAATAAATATCAGTTGAATAAAGACCAAATAACACTTGCTAACAAAGAGGATAGAATACCAGCTATAAAACCTATTACTATTTTCTTATTTTTATACCACCAAGTAGAAATTATAATTGCTTCCTTAATTTCACCTGCAATATTCTTCGCATTCTCTTTGAACGCTTTATCATATGCTTCATTAATGGGCAAACTTTCGTCTTTTTCTTCAGGATCAGGTTTCTTCATTATTTTGGTTGCTTTGGTTTTAAGAATGTGAATTGCATCATCAAGTGTTCCTTTACGTGTGAAAAATAAATATGGAATAGATTTAAAATTTTGACCAATGACATATGCTAGCGTAATTCCGCCATTAGATGATTGATTAAGCTTGGCAAGAACTGTTCGAAATTTTGTTTGCGCTTTTAGATATAATTTTCTTTCAACGTGTAATTTTTGTAATTGCTCCTCAGTTGGCCGAGAATCCATCGGATAGTATAAATCTAATACAAAAATGTCAGGCCTTTTTCTTCCCTGCTTTTTTAAATCATCTAATGCCTCAGGATAAGTTGTTCCAGCGCCAATGATAAAACCATTCTCAAGTTTATCCTTGTCAAGGTTATTCTTGAAGCGCTTAATTTCATCTTGGTCGTCATCAATAAAGCAAATTGCATATTCTTTTTGATACATTTAATCACCCATTCGTAGAGTTCGTATTAGGTAATGGCAGATAACGGTTGGCCGGTATACGAAGTGCGTACCTTAACGAAATCTAAGTTAATAAATATGGTTGGGTTTTCAGTGTCTGTCAAGTATGTTTGAGAAGTAGTGGAGAAGCAAGCATTTTGTATACCGGCTTGTTGTGTGCCGTTAATTACCTCTAAAACCAAATTTATGTAATTTTTCAAATTCTCCATTCTTATTTTTCTCTATAGATCTGGCTAAAAATTCTTTTGAACGTTGAAACTGTTTATTGAATATTACCATGAATTCGCTACTATCAAGATCTTTTTCTTCAATACTATTTTTTTCAAGGTAAACCCTAATTGTAGTGTGTAATTGTAAATAGAATTGGTCAATTAGCGATTCTTGATTAGGTTTCCATGAGATTTTCCACTTTTTGTGATGAGTTTGGTAGAATAGTAACTCTTCTGCAGTAATAATTGATGAAAGAAGACCTGATACTTTGTCATTCCTCCGCGGTGGCTTGCTCAGGTTAACCGGGTCTAAGTTATTATTACATTCTTTTGCTTTATCTGCTAGCTGACTATTAAGAAGACTTACTCTTTGATATCTTAATGCTCTAACTGCAACAAATAAAGAGATCATAGCAACAATAAGCGCGAAAATTGATGTTATTAAGCTGTAATTCATATTAAAAAATTATGCAATTCCTTTAAATTTATTAATGGCACACAACTTGTTCATATCCGAACTAGGTTCGGATATACCTTCCTCTAGCCGAATCGTTTTTAAGATTTTCCTCCTCTCTTACGAATGCTCAAACTATCCAGCGGGCTCCTAATTCTTCCAATGCTCTGTTTGCTAACATGGGTATATATTTCGGTTGTCTTACTACTCTTATGCCCCATCCCGAAATTTCGGGACTGAATATACCGGAGGTCAGTCCCGCTTTCTAATAGGTGTGTCGCAAAACTATGTCTAAGACTGTGTACCGAAACCTGTTTTTGAGTTCCTGCTATCCGGCATGCTTTTGTGAAAATCTTCTCAACCGTTCGCGATGTTATATGTTTGTCCTTGTTCTGTCCTGGAAACAACCACTTCTTTGGTCTGTATTCCTTCCAGTATCCCCTTAGAATACCCAATGATCTCTCGGAAAGAATGGTATATCTATCCTTCCTCCCTTTAGTATCCCTAATGTGAATAAACATCCTTTTGCTGTCAATATGTTCTTTTCGGTTCTGGATTGTACATTACGCTCTCTTCCCTTCCATACCGAAAACGGCACCACCTTTTCAAAGTACGAATCCCCGCCGTGGACATAGTCGCCCTCCTCTTCAACGAAGCGGTGATCAGCGGTAACAACAACCTTAAATTCCGACCCGACTCGCCGAACCCAGCATTCATGAGTATTAGAGAAATCCTTTCTACTCTGCCGTCCGCCGTCATCCATGAGAATTAATTTCGTACAACTCAGCAGTAAACTTGCCTGATGGCTTGACTCTTCCATTTAAGATATTCTCTACAATTTTTGCTGATGACAAAGGCATTGATTCTTGCCCACACTCTGGACATACATACATAACCAAGTCCGAAATAACAATAGGCTCGCCGTTACGAAGGAATATCTTTTCTTCTTTTCTTTCCTCCATTGGGAATGGACAGCCATTTGGACACTGCATAATAA
>JADHWK010000065.1 GCA_016783505.1 Candidatus Zhuqueibacterota bacterium
GTTGCAGCGGGATCATGCCCTGATCATAGAACTGCTTTCCAATGAGATCCGTTCCGGCTCCAGTGATTCCTCCTTTATCTATGAGGACTCTTCCAGGGTAGCCACCGGCCCGACTGTCCAGAGCGGGAGCTGCCTAAAAATGGGCTATCCTTCAGGGGAGGATCAGGTGTTCTATCAGGGCGGGGAGGACTTTGTGCTCATCACCCCCAGTGGGACCAAGATTCGATTGGTTACCGGGATAGTGGATAGTCTAAGGTTTTACTATGACAATGTTTCTGATTCAACCAGATACATTAATTTTAATTTATTTGTGAATAATGGTAATCTGAATCTTTCAAGTAAAAACACGGTCTTTTTCCGTAATTAGGTGAGTTAAAATGATTATTCCATCCATTGCTTTTTTCTGTTTCGGTAGCATTGTTGGGAGCTTTCTCAATACCGTTATATATCGGGTTCCCCGTCATGAGTCTTTATTATTTTCCTTTTCATACTGTCCTCAGTGCGGTGAAAAAATACACTTCTGGGATAACATTCCCATCATAAGCTTTTTGATTCTTGGAGGGAGATGCCGCTATTGTAAGAAACCCATCCCACTCAGGTATTTTTTAGTAGAACTGGTGACCGCCTTTTTATTTATGATCTCCTATTTTAAATATGGACTGAGCTATGAACTTATCTTCTTTGCATTCCTGGCTTTCATATTGGTTATCTTAACTTTTACTGACCTGGAAAAAAGAAGAATCCCTAATTCAGTAGTCATTGCAGGAATTTTTTTTGGTCTTTACATGTCCTTGATCTTCTGGCCGCTGGCCTTTATTGATTCCTTGCTTGGCTTTTTAGTTGGGTGCGTTATGCTTCTGTTTTGGGCTGTTATGGGAAAGCTGATTTTTGGGAAGGAAAGTTTAGGATGTGGGGACATAAAACTTGCGGCTATGATCGGGATTTTTCTGGGGGCGCGGGACATCCTGTTGGCCCTGTTCTTGGGCTTTCTGTTGGCGACGGTGGGGGGGGTCCTTTTGATTTTAATGCGAAGGTTGCGATGGGACAGCCGGATGCCGTTTGCCCCCTTTTTGGCGGCTGGTTCTCTGGGAACATTATTTTTGGGTAACTCCATTTTTGCATGGTATGGAAAGTTACTGGGATAAAAACTTTCAGAAAAAGAATAATGCAAAATTCAAAATTATTAAAAAGGGTCACTCCAAAAGAGTTCACAATTTACGTATCTGTTTAGCTAAGTGTAATCTTGTCATTGCGATCCCGAAGTTTCGGGAGAAGCAATCTGTATCATTATAAATAAAAAGATTGCTTCGTCATCCCGAATACTCGGGATTCCTCGCAATGACAGTAAAAATTTTATTTTTTCTTCAAACGGCTAAACAGTTACCAATTTACAGTGACATTTTTGGTCAATCATTTTGCAATTTGCCTGCCTATGGGTCGCACGCAGACAGGCAATTTAAATTTTGAAATTTGAATTTCCTGGTGTATTCGTGGCTTCATGGCTAAGCAGCTACAAATCTGAAGAAGGTAGTATCCTGGGGATGGTCTTGATTTTCTTCGTGATCCTGACCATTGTCGGTACTGCATTTCTTAGCATGGCTTCCCAGGAAGTGATGCTCAGCAGACGCTGGGTGCTGCGGGTGCAGGCGATGGGCTTGGCTGAGGGTGGAATAAATATTGGTTTATGGCGAATAAATCATGGGCCAGATTTATGTGGTACATTTTCTAATAGTTTTATGTCGGTTACTTATGATTCTTTATCCATGACCTTAACCTCCAATGGTACATCTGGAAATGTATCAAAAACGGTATCTGTGGAATTGTATAAAGATCATCCGTTTAACCATGTTGTCGCTTACAATACTCTATTGGACACCAGTAATTATCATATAAATTATCTGAAAGGGCACGGCATTAAGTATTTCAATCCGTTACCTCAAGTTAGTATGGATTACTACGATACTTCAGGTGTTGGTAATTATCACCATGCTGGGGACACCACCTTTAGCGCTACGCTTGATAGTGGGATTCACTACATAGTTGGCGATGTGTGGATGAGGAGCGGAAGTAGTCTAAATGGTACAATAGTCGTTATGGGTGGTATAAAATTTACTGGAAGTGTAACTATACAGGCACAACAGATGCCTGACAGCTCTCTCTATTATCCTGCCATAATAGTTAGGGATACGGCGGAGACAGATATTTCCGGTACTCCTCTGCTGACTATAAAAGGAGCGGTATTTTCAACGGGGTACGTGAATTTCAAAGGGGATACCCTTACGGGACCCATTGTGGCGGACAGGGTAGAACTTAAAAGCAATGTAGTAATTACTGATTATGGCAGTGATACCTATTACCAATATCCCCCGGGCTTTGTGGGGCCGGATAATTACGATTGGGATAAATTTATTAAAAAGGGGAGCTGGCAGAGCTTCGATTGAATGTAACAGTTCACCACGGAATCTCATCAGTCGGGCGCCTGACTGACGGAACTACACAGAAGTGTTCCGCTATCAGCAATCAGTCATCAGATATCAGCAATAAGTAATCAACAACAGCCATCTTTGTTCCCGAACCATCGGGAACTTGTCCCGACACCTCGGGATTAGTGGCTTAACTGTTACGATTGAATAAACATGCTGTTCAAGGAGAAAAGAACTGTCGGGCTGGACATCGGGAGCAACGCCATAAAGGCGGTCGGCTTGAGGAAGGGGAAGAAAATTCAGGTGGATTTTCTGAAAGCAATTGATCTATATCAAAGCCGAAAGGTAAGCCGACCCGGGGACTTAAGCGATACTTTATTAGTGCAGGTGGTTCGGGAATTATTAGGGGGAATAAAAGGGGGATTAAAAAAAGTGAAGACTTCCGTTTCAAGCACCACCGCTTTAACCCGGATGATGGAATTGCCCCTCCTGCCTGACGATGAACTAAAGGCCGCCATCCGGTGGGACGTGGCCCACATCATTCCCTTCGATATGGAAGGGGTTGAGTTTGACTACCACGTTTTAGATGTAGATAAGAACCGAAACCGGCAGATGGTGATCGTTGGTCTGGTGGCCGGGGAGGAGATGAACAGACATCTGGACATCCTCTCCCGGACGAATCTGGAGCCCGAGATCGTGGACATTGATACCCTGTCCGTGTATAACTGTTTTGTGGCCCTGCATGACCTCCAAGAAGGGGAAACGGAGGCCGTCCTGGATATAGGATCGGAGCGGACAAACCTAATCATGCTTAATCCCCCCCATAACCCCTTCTTCAAGGTCATTACCCTTGGGGGTAACACCCTCACCCGGGCCATTGAGAAACATTTTCATACCCCCTTTATCAATGCGGAAAAGCGGAAGCTTTTGGTGGACTGCCAACGGGTCAACGATGCCTGGCTTATGGAGCAGAGTCAGGACTTTCAGTGGGTGAAATCCCTGCTGGGGATGGTGGCAGGGCTCGCCGAGGGGGTAAAAAGGGCGGATATTTACTACCAGATTATGCAGGGGGTGGGGGGGATAAAAAGGGTATTCCTAACCGGGGGGGGATCGAAGCTGAAAAACCTTGATGTCCTGCTGGCCAACGACCTTCAGATCCCCGTCATCCACTGGAACCCCCTTAAGGAGGAAAAACTGGGGATTAACGATCAGCAAGATGAGGTTGAGGAGTGGGGACCCCATTTCGCCGTTGCTTTAGGGCTGGCCCTGCGGGAGGAGGTATGAGATTGATCCAGTTGAATCTTTTGGGAACCACCGCCATCAGGAAGAAACGGAAAAAGATCAGGTTTTATATCACATTTGCCTACATCTGTGTCTGGCTGTTTTCCATCTACACCCTTTTTTATATCTATAAGACCAATCTCTTTATTTCGACGGTCTATCAAAAGGAGATTCAAAAAATCCATACTGACATCGCTTCGTTGAGGCCTAAGTTTGCCAACATTGATAAATTATATCAGGAGAAGAAGACCATTGAAGCTAAAAAGAGCCTCTATCGGCAGGATTTTTATCGGCCGGGCAGTTGGTTGGATAAGATGATGGCCCTCTCAAGGAAAATTCCCGAAAATATCAGGCTGGAGGAACTATCAGTGAACACTAAACCCGATAAAGGTAAAGGAAAGGAGAAAATCAAACTCGTAGGATATACCCTTATTGACCGGGAGCAACAGGACGTGACCCAGCTCAATGTCTTTAAACGATTTCTTGAGGATGATGGGCGATTTATGGAGGGTCTGGAGAAAATCGAGGTGCTTCAGGGTCGGATCGGAAAGAAAGGAAAGGACCCGGTGATGACGTTTGTCCTCGGGGTCTATTAGATTCAGGAGGAACCTTGAAGAAGAGAACATCGGTTTTAAAAAATATCTTTAAACTTCACTGGATGTTGATGGCTATTTTCGTGTATTCCGGTGCCTTAGCCTTCGGGAATTTTGTGATTATCAAACCGCAAATACGGAAATACGAAACCCTGAAAAAGCAGCGAGAGTCCCTGGATGATATCTACCTCAGGGTTCGATCCATTGATGTGGAACAGGTCCTGAAGTACCTCCAGGCCGAACTGGAAGAATCCCAGAAGCTTAAAACCGCTTTTGAATCCCGTACGATAAGGAAAGAGGATTTTTCGACGGTTCTGGGTGAGCTGAACCGAATCGTGCAAAAAACCGGGGTTAAGCTCCAGTCTATTGATCCCTCAAATGAGTCGGATGGGATTCTCGGTAGCTTTCAAAAAAAGCCAGTACGGATCAGCTTTCAGGGTTCTTATCCCCAGTTCTTGACTTTTCTGGGGGAGCTGGAGCAGTCCCGATTTTGGCTGTTGATTGACTCTTACAGCGTTATGGACGATCCCAAAGATCGGAAGAATCATATCTTCAAAATCGTCGTTTATTCTATTGTATCTTAAATATATGGAAGGGAAGAAAAAAATTATCATTCTGATGGCCCTGGTTTTCTTTTTGGCCCTTGCCTGGTTTCTGGTTTTGAGAAATCCGGGGCAGGGGGCCACCGTTCAGACTTGGGTCAGCGACGACGACCAGAGGATCGAAGTGGCCCTAATTGACAATATTATCCAGGAAATCCAGGACCTGAAGGGACCGGTGGAGGGCGATTTGGGGTCTGAGCTCACTACCTTGGCTACCCTGGATTTGGGACGGGTGCGGGATCCCTTTACCTTCGTCGAACAAAAGAAATCCATCGGTAGGAAGAAACCACCCGGGGGTAAAAAAAGGAATATGCGAATCCCCCGGCTTGACCTCACCGGCATAATTTTTGACCGGGAGAAACCGGCGGCCATCATCAACGGTGAGGTGTATATCGAAGGGAACATCGTTAAAGGGTTTCGAGTGGTGCGAATATCCAAAAGTGGGGTTAAACTGGTCTCCAAGGAGATCCAGATTTACTTAAAAGCCCCCGAATTTGATTGAGGAGTGGAAGTGATAACAAAGAAACAGCGGTTGATCAAACTGGCACTTATTTACCTCATATTGTGTATAATTCCTCTCTTTATTTTTCAGTTTGGTTCTCATTCAAAAAGTCAAAAGAAACTCATTGACGTTGGGAAAATCAGAGAATCTTTTGTTCAAAAAGTTTAAGAAACGATTAAAGAGAAAGGATTGGAGCAGTCTATTTCCAAACTGGTTTTTGATAAAAAGTCTTTCGGTTTGACCACGGGTGATAGGGATTGTCTAAAAGTTGGTGATGTTGTGATGGGTTATAAGATAGTGAAAATTGATTCAAATAAAGTCACTTTGGTAAATGGCGAGCAGAAAATTGAACTATCTGTAAATGATTTGTTTGTAAGATCATTTGAATAGGGGGGGAGATATGAAAAAATCAATAATATTTTTTATCCTACTTCTAATACCAGTGTTGCTCACCTGCGATAAAGACATCTTAGACCCGAAGAGTATATCTCTGGCGACCTTGAAAGGAAGTGTGGTGGAATCGGTGCTTCAAAATCCATTATCTGGGGTTACGGTGGGGGTTTCCAACCATACCGAGTCTGTACAGACCGATTCGATGGGACAGTATGCCTTAGAAGTGGAGTTGGAAACCTCCATCTCTTCTGAGGTAGTGACGCTAACCGCCCAGAAAGCGGGTTACGACCCCTTTGAACTTAAAGATGTGACTGTCGAAGCTAATAAAACGGTAGAGATCCCTAAAATTTCACTGGATCCAGAGACATATATTGCCCAAATGACCGGTTCGGTGGTGGACACGGGGGGAATTGCTCTGGAGGGGGTCTTGATTACGGTTTTCAACCATGCGGAGACCAGCCTTACCGATAGTTCCGGGGTGTTCAGTTTTATTGTGGTGATTGATGATCCAGTTGAAGATGTATTTGTAGGGGCCACTAAGGCGGGTTACGGGTATGCGGATCCTAATATTGATCCTGAGAAGGGGATTATGGTTACCCTAGAGTCCGAAGAGACTACTGTAGTTCCTACTGTTGTTTTAAAACCCACATCGTGGGGAAAACAATAAGGATTGGATAAGATGATAAAACCTTCCAGAAGAAAACAATTTCTGCTTATTCCCTTCTGTCTTGGTATTAGCTTTTTGATTTCCACCGGGGGGGGATATCCCCCTAACCCCTTGTGGGCGCAGGAGGGTGTTAAAACCCAGGAAACGACTTTAATATCCATAAACCTGAAAAGGGTTTCCATCAATAATGTGCTGAAGGTGCTGGGTGAAAAAACAGGCCTTAAGTTTGTCGCCGACCCCGCCATTCAGGACCGAAGGATTACCGTGAATTTAAATAGGGTCCTTCCCGACGAAGCAATTTCCGTCATCATGGAATCTAACGGTCTTGGCTATCGTAGGATCGAAGGGGTGGACGTTTACATGGTAAGCGATTTAAGCAAGATCATGGCCCATACGATCCTCACAAGCGTTCCCTGTCAATTTGCCGACGCTGTGAAACTGCAGCAGATACTTAACCAGATCGTTACCAAGGGTGTTGGTGTAGTATTGGCTGACGAGCGTACCAACACCATCATTATTAAAGAGAGCCCCGGGGTTATTGCTTATCTGGAAAAGTTAATCCAGGAGTTGGATCAGCCAACGCCCCAGGTATACATTCAGGCGGCGATCGCTGAGATATCACTGACCAAAGGAAAAGAGACAGGGGTGGAATGGCTGTGGAAGGACCCTCGATTATTGAGTCCATCAGACAAGGTGGGGACCCGGTTTGATCTGAGATCGCCCGCCCTCGAAGATGAGATAAAATACTTTGACAACGAAGGCAATCCCCTCGGGAGGGGCCTGCCCATTGGCCAGGGGCTGGGGATTGGTGTCATAAACCTCCATATTGATGCCGTCCTTTACTTCCTGCAGACGGATTATGAATTGAATCTCCTCTCCCGTCCCTATTTAGTAACACTAGACAACCAGGTAGCAACTATTGAGGTCGGTGACCAAATTCCCTATAAGGTTTTAAGCCAGTATGGGATAACCTCATATGAATTTAAGGCGGCCACCATTAAACTTCTGGTGAGACCACATATCAACAATGACTCGACGATTACCATAGAGCTGGAGCCCAGCGCGGATTTTCAAAGCGGTATGACACCTGATGGGGTGCCCATAATCGCCACCCGAAGGGCCAAAACCCGGATTACGGTGGACAATGGGAATACCATTGTCATCGGGGGACTCATGCGGGAGTCGGAGACCAAGACGGTAAGCAAGGTGCCTTTGTTGGGTTCCATACCTTTATTAGGGATCCCCTTTAGAAGCCGGGTCTATAAAAAGGAGAAAACCGAATTGGTGATTCTTATTACCCCAATGATAGTTACCAAAGAAGTGGTTGAGAAGGTCCTTCAACCCGAGGGGGAACTGTCGAAGAAAGTTTACCAAAAAACAAAGAAAACTGACATTAATAAAGATACCCTAAAAGTACCCCAATAATGAATCATCAGGTTATTTCAAAGGGGGTTTATTATGAGGGAAAGCCAAACCATTCGGGTCATGGTTATTGACGATGAAAAGGCGACCCGGGATGTATTTGAGGAGATCTTTGAAGGGGAGAACTTTTCTGTCTTTCCAGCGGAGGACGGACTTAAGGCCATCGCTGAGATGAAAAAAAGACAGTACGACTTGGCGTTTATAGATATTCGCATGCCCCAGATAGATGGTCTGGAAACGCTGAGGAGGCTCAAGAAAATCCACCCCGATCTAATGGCAGTTATGATATCCGGATTTCGGGATGAGGATATCATAGAAAAGGCCCTGAAGATTGGGGCGGTGGGTTATCTATATAAGCCCCTCGATATTCAGGACATTCTGGGGGTGGCGCTTAAATGTTCCCATCAGTTGGGGGTACCTAATCAGGTAGAAATAGTGGAAACTAATTCTTAGGAGGAATTATCCCCTGATAATCGCCGTTGAAAAAACGATGTTCTTTCCATCGGAAACCCGAGCCTTGATCGGTCCTGGTTTTTTTTTTTTATGTGTGCCCGGCATGACACGACCACTTGGGGGTAAGAGTCCTCTACTGGCCCGGCAGGGGGAATCCGCCGCAGGCGGATGAAGAATCTCGTTCTTTATTGAGCCCCTCTTCCAAATGAGATTCTTCATTCCACTACGCTTCATTCAGAATGACAAAAACGCAGGTTGTCATCCTGACCCGAATCCCTGACCCTGAACGAAATGAAGGGAAAGGAGCAATGAAGAATCTGAGAAGCCTTCCCCCGACCCGTCCCGATAATTCGGGATAAATAGGGATCAGACCCGCCCTGAGTTCATTACCCAAAACTAAGGCCATTGGTGAATATTATCATCCACCGGATTTAAGGGGACATAAAAAACCCCGATTTCAATCGGGGTAACTAGACGTCTCGGAAATTCTAAAAACTTATTGAAAACATTAGAGTTATTCAAGCATTTCTGGAAGGACATCAGAATATCAGTGAATTAGTAGGAAGGTTACCAGGATATCAGAATACCAGATCGTTTTCTCGGGGCTATGTTTATCCCATTTACTTGTCCGTCTGGTTTTCTGGCTTTTCTGATACTCTTCCCATCCCGAACCTTCGGGACTGATAAACTGATATACTTATTCCCACCGTCCCATTGTTCCAGTTGGGGCGTAGCCCCTAAGTTCATGAATCAAAGATGTTTTGGGTCATGGGTTATCTGATAGTACCCTGGTAGATGGTGGTGAGCTGTTTTTCCCTGACTAAGGGGTTGCTGTAGTCCGGCAGGATCATGGGGGCGATCCTATCGGTTATAATGCCCGCTTCCTCCATCTCCTTATGATATCGTCTCACATGATCCAGGGTTAGTTCTCCGTCTTCTGGGGTTTCTTTTGCATAGATGGCCGCATTCTTGCCGGCAATCTGACCGAAGACGGTGACACCGAGCAGGGAGTTGCCCATCAGTCTGTTTTCACCGTGAACCCCGCCGGAGACCTCGCCCGCCACAAACAAGCCGGGTATGGTTGTCTCGCATTTAGGATTGATCTCCAGACCACCATTCTGGTAATGAAGGGTGGGATAGATCAACATGGGCGCTTTGGAGATATCAATTTCATATCTTTTGAAGAGGATAAATTTGCCCGGAAAATCTTTTTTCACTGTCCCTTCACCGTGCAACAAATCTATCATCGGCGAATCCAGCCAGACCCCAACCTTGCCGGTGGGGGTGGGGACCCCCTTCTCCACATCAGGGAGGCACTCCCGAATTATGCTGGCTGCTTCCACATCCCGGGGCTCCCTTTCGTAGACGAACTGTTCCCCATCTATGTTCACCAGGTTGGCTCCGGCACCCCTGAATTTTTCCGTGATCAGGAGTCCCTCTGCCTGTTCGGGGAATACCGCTCCGGTGGGATGGTACTGAACCGTATGCAGAAAGCACAGTTTCACCCCGGCTCGATAGCCTATAACAACCCCATCCCCGGTGGCTCCATAATGATTGGTGGTCATATAATTTTGTATGTGCAGCCTGCCGGAACCCCCGGTGGCAAAGATGACCGCTCTCGCCTTAATTACCAGGTATTCTTCTGTTTCCAGGTTATAAGCAACGACGCCGGCGCAGTGGCCCTTTTCATTCAGAACCAACTCTATCACGGGGCAGAATTCCAACACCTTGATGTCCTCGGCTCGATTTCTGGCTTCGTCCCGAAGAGTGCGCATAATCTCCGCACCGGTAATGTCGGCCGCGTAGTGCATTCGCTTTCGGCTGGTTCCCCCCCCATGCAAGGCCTTTAATCTTCCATCAGTGAACTTGGTGAACATGCATCCCAGGCTCTCCAGCCAGGCAATCGTCCTGGGGGCCTCGGTTACCAGGGTGTAGACCAACTCCGGGTCGTTGACGAAATGACCACCTCCCATTATATCTAAATAATGGTAATAGGGAGAATCCTTTTCCTGCTTGATGGCCGCCTGAATGCCCCCTTCGGCCATCATCGTATTGGCATCACCATGCCTGAGCTTGGTAACGATCATTACCTTGGCCCCCTGTTCCTGGGCCCGAAGGGCAGCGGCTGTCCCCGCCCCTCCCCCCCCAACGATCAAAATATCGGTCTGGTAGGTCACTTCGGAGAGATCCAGTTTGTCCGGGTCAACCCGACTCTTGGCTTCCAGCAGGTCAACGAACTCGTTACTTATGGCATAACCCTTGTTAGGACCTACCCTGATCTCCCTTCGATTTCCCTTGATAAAATCCGGATGGTGCTTTTTCAATATTTTTTCCCTTTCGGCGAGGGGGAGGGCGGGAAATTCTTCCCCCCTTTTCTTCCTTTCCAGCCGGGCCGGTCTTGTCTTTTCAACCTTCTTGATCAGTTCTTTTAAATCCGGCGTATAAGGCATGGTAATCCTCCTGTCTCTTTCTACGTAATAGTCCACTACAGAATATCACGGAACTGAATAAGCAATCAGCAATCAGCTTTTGGTGTTCAACCCTTATTCAAGTTTCTTATATATCTTTGTGTCTTGGTGTCTTTCAGTCAAATGCCCGACTGAAGTGCCAGAACTGTCTCCTTTACAAATACTGGGTATTTTGCGGGGTCCAGAACTCATCGGCGCCCTCCGGTTCTGTTTCCCTCTCAACATATAATTTCTTCAGTTCGTCAGTGTCGGATTCCATCAGCTTTTTCAACCCCCCTTTGTATTTCCCCCCATCGAGGACGGAAACCATCTGGGCCAGATGCTCGGCTCTGGGGGCAAGGTATTTGGCGTAGAGTCTTCGGCATAGGATGGCTACATTAAACTGCACCTCCTCAGCCGGACATCGAGAGGCACAGAGGCCGCACATCACACAGTCAAAGGAGAGCTCCGCCACCCGCTCGACATTCCCCCGGATGGCCTGGGACATGTATTCCATAACCTCAATGTCCATCGGGCATGACCGGGTGCAGGTATTGCAGCCTACACATTTGAATACCTCCGGATACAACTGGGCAATAGTGGACCCAGTGGGTTGAAGCTCGTCTATGTTGTAAATGGTTTTGTTGGCCGGGAAAAAGGGGATCTGGGTCAGGTACATGTTCGGTTTGACCACCGTCTGACAGGCCAGGCCCACCTCAATTCGGTAGGTGTCCGGCATCCGATATACGGTGCCGCAGGCCCCACAGATTCCTCCCCGGCATCCGCAGCCCCGAATGAGCTGGTAACCCGCATACTCCATGGCTTTCTGGATGGTTAAGGTATCGGGGACCTCATATCTTTTCCCCATAATAAAGACGGGGATCAAGCTTTCCCCCGCCGGGGCTTGGGCTTCTCCGCCCGCTTTCATTTTTTCTTGTGCTTCCCTATAGGCCATTTTGTTACCTCCTCTCCTCAGTCCTCAGTTTTAGGGGGCCCAAGGATCTTATCTGTTCGGTAAATTCATTCATTACTTCCACAAATTTATTCCCCTCTGCGGCTGAGATCCATTCCAACCGAAGTCTCCCCTTTTCCAACCCAAACTGGATTAATAATTTCTCAAGCAGGGTCATTCTCCGTAGAGTCTTGTAATTTCCCTCTTGATAATGGCAATCTCCGGGGTGACAACCGCCGACAAGGACCCCGTCTGCCCCCTGCTCAAACGCCCACAGGATGTGTTGTGGGTCAAGCCGACTGGAACACATGAGGCGGATGTTTACCCCGTTGGGGGCATATTGCATTCGGGAAGTTCCCGCCAGATCGGCTCCGGCATAAGTACACCATTTGCACAGAAAACAGATAATCTTCGGCTCAAATCCGTTGCTATCGGTATTAGGCATTTTTTGCTTTCTCCCTAACGAAAGTTTCATTTAGCGTTTGATCCCATAACATTTTTTGATAAGTTAATCAAAATAAAATAAAAAGTCAAGCCTTTTTACTCAGCATCGTAGATCGAAAATGTCCCGTCCCGAGACCACGGAATCGGAACTTTCCGACTTCCCTTTCAATGATCGAAAGTCCCAAGGGATCGGGACATTTCGGACCTAAAAAAATCATATGAATCTCCATCAGTAATAGCATATCACAATGTGGAAAAAATTGAAAAGAATTTTTTGAACTATCCCATATGTTGAAATTTACAACAGATGGACATAAGGACAAAAACTTTAAAAGAGAATAAAAACAGGTTTAAGTATTTGTTATTGGGAGGCTTAAAGTATCTATCAGTTTATGGCACATAAATTGCAATATGGTATAACGTAATTAACCCCGCTCACGACCGGGGTATCCTGCCATATTTTTTATGAAAGGAGGTAATGATGCAGTGTCCATTTTTAGAAGAGGTTTTGGTAAGATATTGTGAAGCTTATCCAGTGAAGAAGATGATTCCTTCGAGTAGCTCAGATAAGCTCAGTTTATG